>JAAZLF010000330.1 GCA_012799425.1 Actinomycetales bacterium
GACGTGGTGCTGCCGGCGTCGACCTGGTACGAGAAGCACGACCTGTCGACCACGGACATGCACCCCTTCATCCACTCCTTCAACCCCGCCATCACCAACCCCTGGGAATCCCGCACCGACTGGGAGGCCTGGGCGGCGATCGCCAAGAAGTTCAGCGAGCTGGCCGAGACCCACCTGGGCACCCGCACGGATGTGGTGGCCTTCCCGCTGCAGCACGACAGCCCCGGCGCGATGGCCACCCCGCACGGCCGGGTGCGGGACTGGAAGGCCGGTGAATGCGAGGCGATCCCGGGCCTCACCATGCCCACCCTGGTCGAGGTCGAGCGGGACTACACGCAGATCTATGACAAGTTCAGCTCGATCGGGCCCCTGCTGGACACGCTCGGCATGACCACCAAGGGCATCACCTACGAGGTGAAGGAGTACGTCGAGGAGCTGGGCCGGCTCAACGGGGTCAAGCGGGACGGGGCGGCCGCCGGCCGTCCCAAGATCGAGACCGACCTCCAGGCGTGTGAGTTCATCCTGGCGCTGTCCGGGACCACCAACGGCCACATGGCCACCCAGGGGTTCAAGACCCTCGAGAAGCGCACCGGCGTCAAGCTCCACGACCTCGCCGGCGAGCACGAGGGCAAACGGATCCACTTCGCCGACACCAAGGCGGCCCCGGTGCCGGTGATCACCAGCCCCGAGTGGTCCGGGTCGGAGACCGGCGGGAGGCGCTACAGCCCCTTCACCATCAACGTCGAGCGCAAGAAGCCCTGGCACACGCTCACCGGGCGCCAGCACTTCTACCTCGATCACGACTGGATGCTGGAGATGGGGGAGGCGCTGCCGGTGTTCCGGCCCCCGTTGGACATGACCGCCCTGTTCGGTGAGACGCCGATCGGGGACAAGGGCGCCGACGGGATCAGCGTGCGCTACCTGACCCCGCACAACAAGTGGGCGATCCACTCCATGTACCAGGAGAACTTCTACATGATGAACCTGTCCCGCGGAGGGCAGAACATCTGGATGAGCGTCGAGGACGCGGAAGCCGTCGGCATCACCGACAACGACTGGGTCGAAGCCGTCAACCGCAACGGCGTGGTCGCGGCCCGCGCCGTGGTCAGCCACCGCATGCCCAAGGGCACCGCCTTCATGCACCACGGCCAGGAACGCACCGTGAACGTGCCGGTCACGGAGCGGGATGGGAAGCGCGGAGGCGTCACGAACTCGCTGACGCGGATCATGATCAAGCCCTCGCACCTGATCGGAGGCTACGCGCAGCTGTCCTACGCCTTCAACTACTACGGACCCACGGGCAATCAGCGCGACGAGGTGACGATGATCCGCAAGCGCACCGCCCCTGTCGAGTACTGATCCCCCGAACCCACATGCAGAGCGAAGGAGAGCCGCGATGAGAGTCATGGCCCAGATGTCGATGGTGATGAACCTCGACAAGTGCATCGGCTGCCACACCTGCTCGGTGACCTGCAAGCAGGCATGGACCAACCGCTCCGGAACGGAGTACATCTGGTTCAACAACGTCGAGACCCGGCCGGGGCAGGGATATCCCCGCGGCTACGAGGACCAGGAGAAGTGGAAGGGCGGGTGGGAGCTCGGCAGGAACGGGCGCCTCAAGCTCAAGGCCGGCGGCCGCATCACCAAGCTGATGCAGCTGTTCTCGAACCCGAAGCTGCCAGGCATCGAGGACTACTACGAGCCGTGGACCTACGAGTACGACAACCTGCTCAATGCCCCCGCGAACTCCAAGAACATCCCCACCGCCCCGCCGAAGTCGCTGATCACCGGTGAACGGCTGGATATCCAGTGGTCCGGCAACTGGGACGATGACCTGGGCGGGACCTACCTGCACAAGGACAAGGACCCGATGCTCAAGGGCATCGAGGACAAGGTGCAGTTCGAGTTCGACCAGACGTTCATGTTCTATCTGCCGCGGATCTGTGAGCATTGCCTGAACCCCACCTGCGTGGCAGATAGAACATGAACGTCTGGTCGAACTCGAACTGCACCTTGTCCTC
>JAAZLF010000331.1 GCA_012799425.1 Actinomycetales bacterium
GGTGCGGTGCGCCCGTGCGCCCATGCACCCCGGCCCACCGCACCCCGGTGCGGACAGCAAGCAGCCCGCCACCGGTGTCCGGGGCGGGCTGCTCAGCGCATCGGGCGGTCCGCTCAGCGCGGAACCGGCCCGGGCGGGATCACTTCTCGATGGTGACCGAGGTGATGACGACGTCCTCGAGAGGGCGATCGCGCATATCGGTCTTGACGCCCTCGATCGCGTCGACGACCTTCTTGGAGTCCTCGTCGGCGACCTGGCCGAACACGGTGTGCTTGCCCTGCAGATGCGGGGTGGGCCCCACGGTGATGAAGAACTGCGAACCGTTGGTGCCGGAGGGCCGGCCGGTCAGCGCGTTGCGGCGCGTGCCCGCGTTGGCCATGGCCAGCACGTAGGGCTCGTTGAAGTTCTTCTCCGAGATCTCGTCGTCGAAGGTGTAGCCGGGGCCGCCGGTGCCGGTGCCCAGCGGGTCGCCCCCCTGGAGCATGAAGCCCGCGATGATGCGGTGGAAGATGACGCCGTCGTAGAACGGACGGGTGACCTTCTCACCGGTCTCCGGGTCCGAGAACTCCTTGGAACCCTCGGCGAGGCCCACGAAGTTCTCGACGGTCTTGGGAGCGTGGTGAGGGAACAGCTCGAGGCGGATGTCCCCATGGTTGGTGTGAAGAGTTGCGAACATGGCGTCATCCTCGCACACGGAGGCCTGACCGACCGGACGGGCCTGCATGCGCCCAGCTTCTTCACATCGGCTGTGAGCGAGCAGGCCCGCTCGCGTTAGAGTTGGGCCACACGGGTCCGTGCAGCCATCGGCTGTCCTGGCCCAGGGACCACCGTCGGCCCGACCCGACGGATTCGACCGAAAGGGGAACCCCATGGCGCTGACCACCAAGCGGAAGGCCAAGAAGGCCGCGAAGCAGGCGGAGAAGGTCACCGACGCGGCAGGCTCGTCCGCGCAGAAGGCCGAGAAGGCCGTCGAGGAGCTGCAGAAGCTCGCAGCCTCGGTCGGTCCTGTCGTCTCCGAGGGCGCGCGCGAGGCGCGCTCCCGCGCGACCGATCTGTACGACCAGTACGCCCCCGAGGCCCAGGCGAAGCTGCGCGAGCAGTCCGACAAGCTCCGTGACCAGGGCGAAAAGCTCTCCCAGAACCTCGGCCCCCGCGCGGACAAGCTCCGCCACGACGTGCAGGACGACTACCTCCCGCGCGCCCGCAAGACCGCCGAGACCACCGGCACCGTCCTGAAGGCGGCCGTCGACGCCGCCCGCAAGGAGTTCGACAAGGGGCAGGGCGATATCCGCGCCGCGGTCATCGAGCCCACCCCGCAGCCGAAGAAGGGCCGCGCCGGCAAGGTGCTGCTCGTCCTCGGCCTGGCCGCCGCGGGTGCCGCGGCCGGCTACGTGGTCTGGCAGAAGACCCGCCCGGTCGAGGATCCCTGGGCCCCGCCCGCGGACTTCGCCCGTGCGCACTACCCCGCCTCCGCGGCCAACGAATCCGACTCCTCGACCGTCTCCGACACCGTCGGTTCGGCGGACGCCGGCGATGTCGCCTCCGCCCTGAAGGGCGAGGACCGCACCTCCGACCTGGAGCCCAAGGAGGTCAAGGTCGAGTCCGACCCGGAGGCCTCGGTCGACGACGAGAAGCGCGGCAGCCACCGCAGCGACTCCTGACTCCGCGCCACAGGCGCCCCACGGAGAAGTCCGTGCACCACAGCGCGGCGGTCCCGTCCTCGGACGGTGACCGCCGCGCTGCCGTCGCGCCCACGCGGGCCCTGCCCAGGATCCGCACCGCCCGGCTGGTCCTGACCCCGGTGCGCTCCGACGACCTCGCCGAGCTGTTCGCGCTGCACTCCGACCCGCGCGCCTTCGCCGACGACTCCACCCCGCCGCTGCAACGGCCCGCCCAGATGCGGCACGTGCTGCTCCAGTGGGCCCGGGCCTGGGTACGGGACGGACGGGGGTACTTCACCGTGCGGGCGCGCGAGGACGTGGGCGTGACCGCGGAGGATCCGCTGCCAACGGGACTGCTGGGGGTCGTGGGCCTGACTCTGCTGCCCACCGAGGAGGGCGCGCCGCTGAGCGCGTACTGGCGCCTGCAGCCGGCGGTCACAGGCCGGGGTGTGGCCTTCGAGGCGATGCGGGCCGTGCTCGCGGATCCCCGCTGCGGGGCGCTGGGTCACGAGGTGATCGCGGTGACCGCCGCCCGCAATCTCCCCTCGCGTGCCCTCGCCGCCCGTCTCGGCTTCCGCCCCGCTCCCGCACGACGCGAGGTGCCCGGCGGGCGGCCGAGCGATGTGCTGCTGGTGCGGCCCGCTTCCTAGACTGCGGGCATGCCTGACGCCACGACCCCGCCCGGTGCGGGCCGCTACGCCCCCTCCCCCAGCGGAGACCTGCACCTGGGGAACCTGCGCACCGCGCTCCTCGCCTGGGTGCTCGCCCGGCGCACCGGACGCGCCTTCCGTCTGCGCGTCGAGGACCTGGACCGGGTGAAGGAGGGCTCTGAGCAGCGCCAGCTCGAGGACCTCGCCGCGCTCGGCCTGGACTGGGACGGGGCGGTGGTGCGGCAGAGCGAGCGCGGGTCCGCGTACGCGCAGGCGATCGCCGCACTGCAGGCCCAGGGGCGGGTGTTCGAGTGCTACTGCACCAGGCGCGAGATCCTCGAGGCGCCCAGCGCCCCGCACGCCCCGCCGGGCGCGTACCCCGGCACCTGCCGGGACCTGGGCGCCGCGGCGCGCGAGCAGGGCAGGACCCGGATGCACGAGCTGCGCCGGGAGCCGGCCCTGCGGCTGCGCACAGACGTGGCCTCCTGGCAGGTGCAGGACCTGTGGGCCGGTGAGGTGACCGGGACCGTCGACGATCTGGTGCTGCGGCGCGGCGATGGCGTGGTGGCCTACAACCTGGCCGTGGTGGTCGATGATGCCGCCGCCGGGGTGGACCAGGTGGTGCGGGCCAATGACCTGCTCAGCTCCGCGCCGCGGCAGGCGCATCTCGCGCACCTGCTCGGCCTGGCCGAGCCCGGATACGCGCACGTCCCGCTCGCCGTGAACGCGGAGGGCGCGCGCCTGGCCAAGCGCGACGGGGCGGTCACCCTGCGCGATCGCCGGGAGCGCGGGGAGGCGGCGGAGGAGGTCGTCGAGCGGATCGGGCACTCCCTGGGTGTCGTCGGCTGTCGCAGCGCGCACGACCTGCTCGAGCGCTGGGACCCGGCCACGCTGCCGCGGCATCCCTGGACGGTCGAGTTGCCGCACTGACGCGCGCGGGCCTGTGGCGCCCCGCCGCGCCACGTTTGCCCTACCACATTTATTATCGACCAGTAACACGTCTCGATACACGAATGTATCGTGTACGTCGTGATGTCACTTCTCCGTGCACTCCTCACCGCCGTCTCCACCGCCCTCGGGGCCGTGGGCCGCACCGCCTCCTCGGCCGCCCGCGCCGTGACCGGTGCACTCTCCCGCGCCCTCGGCGCGACCGGACGCGGCCTCGCCGCCGTCGGCCGCGGATCTCTCGCCCTGCTGCCGGGAGAGTGGAAGAAGCCGATCGCGGCCCTGTTCGTCGTCGGCCTCGCCGCGGTCCCGCTGATCTACTCCGGCAACATGACCTGGTCGTTCCTCGACCCGAGCAACAACCTCGACCAGGTCACCGCTGCCGTGGTGAACGAGGACGAGGGCGCCACGGCCACCTCCCCGGACGGTCAGGAGACCGAACTGGACGTGGGCGCGGAGTTCACGGAGACACTGCTGGACCTGGACGAGGAGACCGTCTACCGCTTCGTCGAGGTCTCCCCCGGCGAAGCGCAGCGGGGGCTCGCCGACGGCACCTACGGTGCGACCGTCGAGATCCCCTCGGACTTCTCCGCGAGCATCGCCTCCCTCGGCGGGGACGCCGAGCAGGCCGCCCCCGCGCTGCTCACCGTGACCACCAACGACTCGGTCAACTACGTGGGCGGAAACTTCACCAAGTCCGTGGGGACGGCGCTGACCGATTCGCTGCGCTCGAGCGTGCTCGAGCAGTACCTGGGGCAGATCTACGTGGGCTTCACGACCATCCACGACGGTCTCGGCGAGGCCGTGGACGGAGCGGGGGAGCTCACCGACGGCGCCACCACCCTGCACGACGGCACCGGGGATCTCGTCGACGGCAGCGCCGAGCTGGCCGACGGCACGGGGCAGCTGGTGGACGGCAGCGCGGACCTGGCCGACGGGGCGGGCACCCTGCGCACCGGCGGCCTCGACCTGGTGGTGGGCCTGGACCAGCTCAGCACCGGTGCGGTCACCCTGCGAGATGGGACCGCGACCCTCGACGCCGGCGCCCAGGAGCTGCGCACGGGCCTGGTGACCCTCGACGAGAACGGGAAGCCGCTGCGCAGCGGGGCCCAGCAGCTCGCCACCGGCACCTCGGAGCTCGCCACCGGCGCGGGCACCCTCGCCGACGGCGCCGGGCAGGTCGCCCAGGGCACCCGCCGACTCGACGAGTCCGTCACCGCCGCGCAGCAGCGCGCCGACGAGCTCGGTGTGACCTCGCAGAGCGTCGAGCGCACCAGCGAGGATCTCGTGACCGCGATCGACACGCTCGAGGAGATCGCCGCGGACCTCCCCGGGCGGCTCGCCGACCCGGTCTCCGCCGCCGGCACCGTCTCCGAGACCACCACCGCCCTCGACGAGACCGCGACCGGCCTGGACGAGACCGCGCAGGACCTCGACCAGTCCACCGCCGACCGCACCGAGGACGCCCGCACCCTGCGCGACGGCGCCTCCACGATCGGCGAGGACGCCACCGCGCTGGACGAGGAGATCCAGGCCGCGGACGAAGCCTCCACCACCGCCTCCGAGAGCGCGACCACCGCCGAGGAGAGCGTGCGCGGATACACCGAGGAGGTCGACGACCTCGCCGCACGCTGTGAGGACTCCGGTGCCGACACCGCCTTCTGCGAGGAGCTCGCGGGCATCACGGACTCCTCCTCGCAGACGCGCGAGGACGCCGAGCAGGCCTCCACCGACGCGACCACGGCCGCGGAGGCCACAGGCACAGCATCCGAGCGTTCCACCGATATCGCCGAAACCGCCTCCGGCATGAGCGACTCCGCGGAATCGATGGTCACCTACCTCGAGGGACTCTCGGAGACCACCGCGACCCTCGCTGAGGGCACCACCTCGCTCGCCGAGAGCACCGGCACCCTCGCCGAGAGCGCCTCGACCCTCGAGCAGGACCTCACCGGCCTGCGCGATGACGCCGTCACGGCCGCTCCCGCCCCCGAACCGGGCACGAGCGCCTCCGACCTCGCCGAGGACCTGGCTGAGCAGGCCCGCACCGCGGCGGAGGCCCTACCCGAGGCCTACGGTGCGCTCGAACAGGGCGCGCAGGACGCACGCCGCCTGAACACCGGCGCCCAGGAGGTCGCCTCGGGCGCCGACCGGCTCGCCGAGGCGAGTGGCACCGCGAGTGACGGCGCACAGACTCTCTCCGGCGGCGTCACCCGGTACACGGACGGCGTGGGCACCGCTCGCGGCGGCGCCGAGCAGCTCGCTGCAGGCACCGGTCCGCTCGCCGACGGCGCCCAGCAGCTCGCGGGCGGCGCCGCGGAGGCGGGCGACGGCGCCCAGCGGCTCGCCGACGGCGCCGGACAGCTCGAGGACGGCTCCACGCGCCTGCACGAGGGCGCGACGCAGGTCGATGACGGCGCCGGCGAGCTGGCCGAGGGCGCGGTCAGCCTCGACGACGGGGCGGGCGAGCTCGCGGACGGTGCGGAGGAGCTGCGCGACGGGCTCGCCGAGTCCCAGGACGACATCCCCGCCTACACCGACGACGAGAGCGACACCCTCTCGGAGACCGCCGCGGAGCCGGTGCGGATGAGCTTCGAGCGCGAGCACGAGCTCAGCCGTTTCGGGGAGGGTCTGGCACCGCTGTTCCTCGCGATCAGCCTGTGGGTGGGTGGTATGGCCATCTTCCTGATGATGCCGCCGTTCTCCGCCACGGCCGCAGCGCGCGGCGTGGGCCCTGTGCGGCTCCTGGCCGGGGGCCTGGTGCCCGCACAGCTGCTGGGGCTGGTGCAGACCGCCATCGCCGTGAGCGCCCTGCACTGGCTGGTGGGCGTCTCGATGGACGACCTCCCGCTGATGATGGGCCTGGCCGCCCTCACCTCAGCGGTGTTCGTGGCTCTGAACCACGGCTTCGGCGCCCTGTTCGGGCCAGTCGGGAAGTTCGTGGCGCTGGTGCTGATCGCGTTGCAGATCTCGGGCGCGGGCGGCACCTATCCGGTCGCGACCCTGCCGCAGTTCTTCCAGGTGATCCACCCCTATCTGCCGATGACCCACGCCGTGGACGCCTTCCGCGGCGCGATCGGCGGAGGTTGGATCGACCCGATCGGAGATCTGCTGTGGCTGGGCGGGTGGCTCGTGCTCGGCGTCGCGCTGGGCCTGGCCGGCGCCATCGTCCAGCGCCGCCGCGCCCTCACCTCCGCCCCCTTGGCCGGTGACGCTCCCACCACCTGACCCGCCCCGTTCCGGCCCCGGGCCAGCCCCGGCTCAACCCCCGCTCCAGCACCGGGCCAGCCCCTGCCCCTGCCTCGGCCCCGGCTCAGCTCCGGCCCCTGCCCTGCTCAGCTCCGGCCCCGGCACCCGACACCCAGCACCCAGCACCCAGCACCCAGCACCCAGCACCCGGCACCCGGCACCCGGCACCCGGCACCCGGCACCCGGACCATGGTCGCTTACTGGACCTGGGGCGATGAGTACGGCGATATCTGCATACGCCTCGCCCTGACGCCAGTACCCGACCATCCGCCGGACCGGCGACCGGGCTTCGGCCCGAGCCACGCCGGCCCGGTCCGTTCAGGCCCGGCGAGTCCCACCCGAGCTGCCCCACCCCGGTCCGATCTGCTCAGACCTGTCCCCGGCCCGAC
>JAAZLF010000332.1 GCA_012799425.1 Actinomycetales bacterium
CGCGCCGCCGAGCCGTCGGCCGAGGGGGACCTGCGCTTCACCGTCGACCTCGCCGATGGCCGCCGCCTCACCGCCCGGCGCCTGCTGATCGCCACCGGCATCCGTGACGGGCTGCCGCAGATCCCCGGCCTGGCCGCGCACTGGGGCAGAGGCCTCGTCCACTGCCCCTTCTGCCATGGCTGGGAGGTGCGGGACCAGGCCATCGGTGTGATCGCCTCGCGCCCCATGTCTCTTCATCAGGCGCTGATGTTCCGCTCCCTCACCGATGATCTGACCGTCTTCGCCGCCGACGAGCTCGAGATCGATGACGCCACCCGCGAACGCTTCGACGCCCTCGGCATCACCCTCATCGAGGCGCCCATCCAGGAGATCCTCGCCGACGAAGAGGGCGGCATCGCCGGGGTGCGCCTGGCCGGAGGGGAGGTGGTGGCACGGGAGGTGCTCACGGTCGCCACCGAGATGACCCCGCGCATGGACGGCCTCGACGAGCTCGGCCTCACCCTCGAGGACCTCCCCGCCGGGATGGGACGGAAGATCTCCACCGGCAGCGCCGGTGCGAGCGAGGTGCCCGGGGTGTGGGTCGCCGGCAACGCCGCGGATCCCGCTGCGCAGGTCGGTGCCTCGGCCGCCGGGGGCGCGCTCGCCGGCGGACACATCCACGGCATGCTGGTGATGGCCGATGCTGACGCCGCGGTCGCGACTCTCCGGGCCGAGCACGCCGCCTGAGACCACGGGCGCGCCGCACCGCGCCGGCGAGCGGGGCGGCGACGGCGTCTCAGACCCGCCGCAGGCCCCGCTCCCGCAGCACCAGCAGCGCCAGCGGCACCAGCACCAGGGCCGCGCCCACGGCACCGACCAGCAGCGGTCCCCGCTCCCCGAGGCCGCTGCTCAGCGCCGCTCCGGCGAAGGCCGTGCCGATCGCCGTGCCCAGGTTGAAGATCGCTGTCGGCATCGAGGTGGCCAGGGTGGAGGCCTCGCCGCCATAGCGGTTCGCGAGGCCCACCAGCACCGGGTTCGAGGAGAGGCCCACCAGCCCCAGCACCACGAACAGGATGAGCACCAGCGCCGGCTGCGAGGGGAGCAGCAGTAGGGCCAGGGCGATCACGAGCGTGGCCACCGCGGTGAGCACGGGAGTGGCCAAGGGCCTGCTGTCGCCCATCCTCCCGCCGAGGATCGAGCCGACCAACGCCGCGAGGCCGAAGCCCATGAGGGCGAAGGGCACCCACCGCTCCGGGATACCGGCACCGGCAGTGAGGATCGGGGAGATGAAGCTGTAGATCGACAGCGTCCCGCCGGTGACCATCGCGCAGGTCGCCAGCACCAGCCAGAGCCGCCCCGAGCGCAGCGACGCGAGCTCGGCCCGCACCGAGGGCACGGTGCCCGAGCTGCTCGCGGGCGGCACCATCCGGGCCACGGCGAGGGCGAGCGCGGCGGCGAGCGCGGTGAGCAGCCAGAACGTGCCGCGCCAGCCGATGAGCTGGCCGATGAACGCGCCCAGCGGCACCCCCAGCACGTTGGCGAGCATGCCGCCGCCCAGCACGATCCCGAGCGCGCGGGTGCGGATCCGGGGACCGGCGGCATCGACGGCGGCGACCGAGGCGACCGCCCAGAACGCTCCGGTGGCCACCGCGGTCACGAAGCGGGTGCCCAGTAGCACGCCGAAGCTCTCGGTCAGCGCGCCGATCGCGTGGCCGGCGGCGAACACCACCAGAGCGGCGGTGAGGGTGACGCGGCGGGGCAGGCGCAGGGTCGCCAGCGCCATCGAGGGCGCGCCGACGATCATCCCGATCGCGAAGACGGTGATCGCGAGGCCGGCCTGCGCGACGCTCACCGTGAAGTCCGCCGAGACCGAGGTGAGCAGGCCCGCGACGACGAACTCGGTGGTGCCCATGAGGAAGGTCCCGGCGGTCAGCACGTAGATCACCGGGGGCAGCGCGGTCGGTGCCGGGGAGGCCGGGGCGGGCTGGAGGGTGGCGGTCACGGACGTGCCTTTCGGAAGGGGGCGTGGTCAGGGGCTGCGGGCTGGGCAGCACCTTATTGGTGCGGCGCTGATCCATGCGCAGCCCTGGTCGAGCGATGACGGCTCCATGGGACTGCACTCGGCGCCCGACGGGAAGGCACTGAGGAGGGGTGTGCTGACAGGGCCCCTCTCGCGGGACGAGCGCGCCCTATGGTGGCCTGCATGGACAATCGTTCCGAGGTGCGCGCGTTCCTCATGTCGCGCCGCGCGAAGGTCGCCCCGCAGGACGTCGGGCTGCCCGCCGGCGGCACCCGCCGGGTGGCCGGCCTGCGCCGCAGCGAGGTGGCGATGCTCGCCGGGGTCAGCGTCGAGTACTACGCCAAGCTCGAGCGAGGCGCGATCGCCGGGGCCTCCGCCTCCGTGCTGGACGCCGTCTCGAGCGCCCTGCAGCTGGACGAGACCGAGCGCGTCCACCTGCTGGATCTCGCGCGGGCGGCCGACGGCATCCCGGCCTCGGGCCGTCCCCGGCGTCGCAGCCGCGCCGCGAGCCCGGCGCCGCTGCGCCCCGCCCTGCAGTGGGCGCTGGACGCGCAGGAGGGCGGCATCGCCTTCGTGCGCGACCAGTACCAGAACCTGCTGGGCACCAACGAGCTGGGCCGGGCGTTCTACTCGCCGGTGATCGGGGAGGGCGGCCGGTTGCCGAATCTCGCCCGCTTCCAGTTCCTCGATCCCGCCTCTAAGGACTTCTATCCCGACTGGGAGAGGTTCGCGGCGATGTGCGTGGGCAGCATGCGTGTCGAGGTGGGCCGGGACCCGCACGACCCCGTCATGCAGGATCTGGTGGGTGAGCTGTCCACCTGCAGCGAGGTGTTCCGCCGACTGTGGGCCGCGCATGACGTGCGCACCCACGGCGCGGGCACCAAGCATTTCGACCATCCGGCGGTCGGGGAGCTGACGCTCGCGTACGAGGAGTTCACGATCACGGCGGAGCCGGGGAGGGCGATGATCGTCTACACCGCCGAGCCCGGCTCCCCGAGCG
>JAAZLF010000333.1 GCA_012799425.1 Actinomycetales bacterium
CCCCGCGGCTGCGCGTGGTCGCCCGGTACGGGGTCGGGACCGACGCCGTGGACCTCGCCGCCGCGCACGCCCGCGGGGTGGTGGTGACCAGCACTCCGGGGGCGAACAGCGATGCCGTCGCCGACCACGCCCTCGCGCTGATGCTCGCGGCGCTGCGCTCGGTCGCCGACGGGGACCGTCGCGTGCGCGCCGGGGACTGGACCGCTGTGCGCGGCCGGCAGCTGGGCTCGCTGCGGGTCGCCCTGGTGGGCTTCGGCCGGGTGGGGCGCGGGGTCGCCGAGCGATTGCGCGGCTTCGGCAGCGAGCTGCAGGTGGTCGATCCGGTGCTCGGGGACGCCGCCCTCCGGGTGGCCGGCGCACTCCCCACCACGCTCGAGGCCGCCGCGACCGAGGCGGACATCGTCTCCCTCCACGCCCCGGGAGGCCGCGTGCTCATCGACGAGGACTGGCTGCGCCGCGTGGAGAGGCCGATCCGGCTGATCAACACCGCGCGGGCCGACCTGATCGACGAGAGGGCTCTGGCCGCAGCGCTGCGCGAGGGCACGGTGACGGCCTTCGCCGCGGACACTCTGGCCGGCGACACCGCCGCGAGCTCCTCCCCGCTGCTGTCCGAGGACCTCGCCGACCGGGTCACGGTCACGCCCCACCTGGGCGCGCAGACCGTCGAAGCGGTCGATGCCATGGGCACCGGAGCCCTCGAGGCCGTCCGCGACGTGCTCGCCGGGCGCCGCCCGCGCCACCAGGTCCTGCCACCGCACCAGGAGGTCCCCTCATGAGCGACCGGATGTCCTTCCTCGGCGTGACCACCGGGTCCTCCTCGATCATGCGGGTGTTCCCCCGCTGGGCGAAGATCCTCGACCTGCCCACCTCGACGCTCGAGGGCTGCGACATCCCGCTGGATGCCGAGGCCGAACGCTACCGCCGGGAGGTCCTCGCGATCCGGGACGATCCCGCTCACCGCGGCGCCCTGGTGACCACTCACAAGATGGCCCTGTTCCAGGCCGCCGCCGACCTCTTCGACGAGCTGGACGAGTTCGCCCGTGCATGCGGGGAGATCTCCAGCATCTCCAAGCGCGGGGACCGGCTGCACGGGCATGCGAAGGACCCCGTCACCGCAGGTCTGGCACTGGAAGAATTCCTGCCCGTGGACGCCTTCGATGGGCGGCGCGAGGCGATCGTGCTGGGAGCGGGCGGTGCAGGGCTCGCCCTGAGCTGGCTGCTGGCCGAGCGGGAGGACCGTCCCCGGCGGATCGTGGTGACCGACACCGAGGAGAGCCGCCTGGCGCACCTGCGCGCCGTGCATGCGCGTCGCGGCACCCCCGAGGTGCTGCTGGAGACCGTCCGGGCCGACGATGCCTCGACCGCCGCCCTGCTGGACGGGGCGCCTGCCGGATCCCTCGTGGTCAACGCCTCCGGACTGGGCAAGGACCGGCCCGGCTCCCCCGTCCCCCAGGGAGCTCGGTTCCCCCGCGGAGCCTATGTCTGGGAGTTCAACTACCGCGGCAGCCTCGAATTCTGGCACCAGGCCCGGGCGCAGGCCGAGGCACGCGGGCTGCACGTCGAAGACGGCTGGCGCTACTTCCTGCACGGCTGGTCGCAGGTGATCGTCGAGGTGTTCGACCTCGACCTCACGCCCGCTCTGCTCGAGGAGCTCGCCGAGGCCGCGCAGGGGGTGCGCTGATGAGCATGGTGCGCACGGTGCTCGGGGACCTCGATCCGGCCTCGCTCGGGCCGACGAACGCCCATGAGCACGTCTTCCAGGTCTCGCCGATGCTGCCCGGCGAGGAGCTCGCGGATCCGGAGCGCTCGGGGCGGGAGATCGCGCTGCTGGCCGGCTCCGGCTTCTCCGCGATGATCGATGCGACCCCGATCGGGCTGGGTCGCCGACCCGGCGACGTGCGCCGGATC
>JAAZLF010000334.1 GCA_012799425.1 Actinomycetales bacterium
CGTGACCGCAGGCGGGTTCGTCACCGGGCTGGGCGGGTTCGTCACCCTGCCGATCCTGCTGCCCACCAACGTGGTCGAGTTCTACGTGCAGGCCACCCGCATGGTCGGGGCGATCGCCGTGGTGCGGGGCTATGACATCGAGGACGAGGAGATCCGCGTGCGGGTCCTGGCCTCCCTGCTGGGCGAGGAGTCCGGGGAGATGCTCAAGAACGTCGGGCTCGGACCGATCACCGGAGCCGCGGCACGCAGCGTCGCCACGCAGCTGCCGGCAGGCCCTCAGTCCCAGGTCGCCAGCGCCATCGGCGGTCGTCTGCTGCGCCGCTTCGGTCTACGTTCGGTGCGTCTGTTCGGCAAGGCGATCCCGGGCCTGGGCGCGGTGCTCGGCGCACTCATGGACCGCTCCCAGCTGGGCCGCATCGCGAAGGCCGCGCGGAAGAGCTTCCCGCAGGTGGACTGATGCGCGTCTTCGCCGCCATCCGCCCTTCCCCGCAGGCGCTCGAGCATCTGGACTCCGCGCTCCAGGAGGTGCGGGACGGGGCGGGGCTCACGCTGCGGTGGGGAGATCCTGAGCAGTGGCACCTCACCCTCGCCTTCCATCCCGACCTGCCCGAGGGCGCGGTCCCGGCCACGCTCGAGGATCGCCGGCGCCGCCGCGCGCACCTCACCGTCGGCCGCCTCTCGGCCCGCGCGCCCCGAGCACCCAGGCGCCGCCGGGGCGAAGCACGGCCTCCGGACCCCTCTCAGCTGGTGCTCTCCCGTGCCGTCCACGCGCTGTCCGTCTACCGTGGCCCTGCCTGGGACGCGGAGGAGGTCGAGCTGCTCAGCTCTCACCTGGGTCAGGGACGCTCGGGCGGTCCCCGGCACGAGCTGCTCGGCACCGTGCCGCTCGGCGGCTAGCGCCCCACCGCCCCCGCCGGTTCAGCGCGGGCGCCTGCATCGCGAACCAGCCACCGGGGGCGAGCATCTCCGCCAGGCGGGGCAGCAGACCCCGGCTGGCACCCTCAGGGCCGCGCGGCGACGACCACCTTCATCACCGGCTGCATCAGGGAGACCCCCTCACCAGGAGCCGTCCAGCCTGCGGCCGGCGCGGGATCGTAGCTGGTCTCCACCGCCGTGACCTCCGCTCCGGGCTCGATCTGCGCGGCCACCACGACCGTCTGCCCCGCGCGCAGGCCATGGACCTCCAGAGTGTGCAGCCCCTCGGAGGAGTCGACCTCGACGCCGTCCACCGTCACCTGCGACATCATTCCCTCGCTCACGGTGAGCTCCGCCGCGGAGGCGTCCCGCACGGCGGCGAAGACGATCTCCACCCGCCCGTCCGCCGCCTCGGCGGCCTCGAGCGTCGGCACCTCGATCTCGGAGGTCGCCTGTGTGCCGTCGAGCGAGCGCCCCCACTCGGTGCTTCCTGAGACCTCCCAGGCGGTCGCGCCGGAGGCGCCGTCGACGTGGGCGACCACCCGCTCCTGGACCGGTTCGGGGGCGGCGAGGGTCAAGAAGGTCCCGCCGACTGCGAGGGCGACGGTGAGCGCAGCGGGCAGCAGGGGTGCCAGCAGACGGCGGGGCCTCCGAGCCGTGCGCGACCCGGCGGTGTCCCGGCCGAGCAGCAGCCCAGCAGCGGCACCGAGCCCGATCAGGGCGGTGCCTGCCAGGCCGCCTGCGGCCGAGGCGATCCCGAACTCGCCGAGCGCGTGCAGCTGCGTGCCCAGCAGCCATCCCGTCGGCGCGAGCGCGAGGATCCGTACCACCAGGCCCGGCCCCGGCGGCAGCACGGCGGCGAGCAGGATGCCTCCGGCCGCGATCGCTGCCGGCAGGATCATCGACCCGCCGAG
>JAAZLF010000335.1 GCA_012799425.1 Actinomycetales bacterium
CGTCGTCTGAGCCGCCCTGCCGTTCTGGGCACCATCGCGGTGATCGGCGCCGTGATCGCCGTGATCGACCAGCTCACGAAGAACTGGGCGGTGGCCTCGCTGCCGCTGCTCGAGCCCCAGCCGTTCATCGGCGAGATCCTCCAGCTCACCTTGCTGTACAACAGCGGAGCCGCCTGGGGGATGGGCGCGGAGATCACCCCGGTGGTGACCTGCCTCCAGCTGGCGATCGTGCTCGGCGTGATCGTGTTCGCGGTCAAGGCGGTCCGCTCCGCCTGGTACACCGTCGCCCTGGGACTGATCATGGGCGGCGCGCTGGGCAACATCCATGACCGGATGCTGCGAGATCCCGGGCCGTTCCGCGGCGCGGTCGTGGACTTCCTCGAGCTGCCCAACTGGCCCGTGTTCAACGTCGCCGACATGGCCGTGGTGGGCGGGGCGGTCCTGGTCGTCGCCCTGGGCCTGTTCGGTGTCGCCTCCGACCCGGCGCACGATGAATCCGCCGCTGCGGGCACGAAGGACGAACCCTCGAAGCAGGAACGGACATGAGCGCCTCGCGGACCCTGATGGTGCCCGACGGGCTCGCGGGGGAGCGCGTGGACGTGGGCATCTCCCGGATGCTGGGTCTGTCCCGCACCCGTGCGGCGGAACTCGTGATGGACGGGCACGTGCTGGTCGACGGCCGTGCGCCGGCGCGCTCGACGCGGCTCGAGCCCGGCGCGATGGTGCACGTCGAGCTGCCGGACGAGAAGCCCGCTGTGGCCGTGCGACCGCAGATCGCCGAGGGTATGAGCCTCGTCCACCAGGACGATGACATCGTCGTGATCGACAAGCCCGTGGGCGTGGCTGCGCATCCGAGCGCCGGCTGGTCGGGCCCTACGGTGCTGGGGCACCTCGCCGCGGCGGGCGTGAGCATCCGCACCAGCGGGGACCCGGAGCGGCAGGGGATCGTCAGCAGACTGGATGTGGGCACCAGCGGGCTGATGGTCGTCGCCCGCACCGAGCGCGCCTACACCACGCTCAAGGACGCCTTCCGCGCCCGGGAGGTCGGCAAGGTCTACCACGCCGTCTGCCAGGGCGCGCCGGAGCAGCCGCGCGGCACCATCGAGGCGCCCATCGGGCGCTCGCCCTCGCATGACTACAAGTTCGCGGTGCGTGAGGACGGCAAGCACTCCGTCACGCACTACGAGACGCTCGAGGAGCTCCAGGGCGCGACCCTGCTGAAAGTCGACCTGGAGACGGGCCGCACCCACCAGATACGCGTGCACATGGCCGCGCTGCACCATCCACTGGTGGGGGACCCGCTGTACGGCGCGGATCCCACGCTCGCGGCACGGGTGGGCCTGATCCGTCAGTGGCTGCACGCGATGGAGCTGACCTTCCTCCATCCGGCCACCGGCGCTGAGGTCACCTACACCTCGCAGTACCCTGTGGATCTGCAGCAGGCCCTGGACGCTCTGCGCGGCGACTGAGCCGCGCACCGGGTCCTCGCGCAGGCGGTAGCGTCGGGGTATGGACGATCAGCAGCATTCCGGGGCGCTGAGCCCTTCACGTGACGCGGCGCTGTCCCGGCCCGATTTCCCCTTCGCCCGGGTCGCCCGCCGCCTCGGCATCGATCCCGCCCTGGCCGAGGTGGCGCTGCGCGACGACGAGCGGGCGCGCGGGGCAGTCGCCGAGGCCGTGCAGGCGTTCCTCACCGCTGACGACGACCACCGTGCCGGCCGGCCGCCCTCCTCCGCGATCGCCTCCGACCCGGACTTCCCGACCGGGGTGGGGATGGCGCTGGTCGGAGCGGCGGTGCTGTGGGACGCCCGCGATCTCGTGCCCCGCGTGGCGCTGCGCGTGGCCAAGGACCATTTCGAGGACGGTGCCGACGAGCTCGCCGCGAGCTACGCCGCCCTCGTCCAGGAATCTGTGGACCCGGGGGAGGACTCCCGGGATGACGCCGTGGCCTGGGCGGCGCAGTCTCTGCTGGTCTCGATCCTGCAGCGCTCCGGAAGCCCTGCCCGGGCCGAGGAGATCGCCCGCGACCTGGCCGCCCACGCGATCCCGATCGATCTGTGGCGCGATGATGACCCGTCCCTGCCGGACGATTCGATGGCCTGGCACGGCGGCGCGTTCGTCGGCGGCATCCCGCCGCGGCGGGACGAGCGCTCCCTCAGCTACGAGGATGTCCACGACTACATGAACTCCCTGCTCGCCCAGACTCAGCGCGAGCAGCAGGCGGAGGGCGAGGGCACCGGCGGCTGACCGGCACGACAGGCCCGCTCCGGGCGCCGAGGGCTCCCGCTCGGCGACACGCCGGTGCGGGCGAGGTGACCTCTCCGACCTCGCCCCGACCGCTCATCGGCGGGCGGGCGAGGCTACCCTGGTGAGCATGGCCTCCGCGCGCTCCGATGACTTCGTGCACCTTCACGTCCACACCGATTACTCCCTGCTCGACGGGGCCGCGAAGATCGACAAACTGGTCGATGAGACCGTCCGGCAGGGCCAGCAGGCGGTGGCGATCACCGACCACGGCTACCTCTTCGGCGCCTACGAGTTCTACAAGACCGCGAAGGATGCGGGCATCAAGCCGATCATCGGGGTCGAGGCGTACGTGACGCCCGGGACCAGCCGTCATGACCGCACCCGCATGCAGTGGGGTACCAAGGAGCAGCAGCTCGCCGGCGACGACGTCTCCGCGCGCGGCGCCTACACCCACATGACCCTGCTGTCGAAGTCGACCACCGGCATGCACAACCTGTTCCGGCTTGCGTCCTCCGCGTCCCTCGAGGGCCAGATGGGCAAGTGGCCCCGGATGGACCGCGAGATCCTCTCGAAGTACTCCGACGGGCTGATCGCGACCTCGGGCTGCCCTTCGGGCGAGGTCCAGACCCGACTGCGGCTCGGGCAGTTCGACGAGGCCGTCAAGGCGGCGGGCGAGTTCCAGGACATGTTCGGCAAGGACAGCTACTTCATCGAGCTGATGGACCACGGGCTGGACATCGAGAAGCGGGTCTCCAAGGACCTGATCGAGGTCAGCAGGGCGATCGGTGCCCCGCTGGTGGCCACCAACGACCTGCACTACGTCACCGAGGCCGACGCTCAGATCCAGGACGTGCTGCTGTGCATCAACTCGGGCTCCCGCCTCAACGATCCCGACCGCTTCAAGTTCGGCGGCTCCGGCTACTTCCTGAAGTCCGCGCAGCAGATGCGTGAGCTGTTCCGCGAGTTCCCCGAGGCCTGCGACAACACCCTGACCATCGCCGAGATGTGCGAGGTCGAGTTCCGCACCACGGACGAGGGCGCGAACTACATGCCCCACTTCCCCTGCCCTCCGGGCGAGGACGAGGAGTCCTGGTTCGTCAAGGAGGTCCAGCGGGGCCTGGAGTACCGCTACCCCGGGGGCATCCCCGACGAGTCGCAGAAGCGCGCCGACTACGAGGTCTCCGTGATCCTCCAGATGGGCTTCCCCGGCTACTTCCTGGTGGTCTCGGACTACATCAAGTGGGCCAAGGAGCAGGACATCCGCGTGGGTCCGGGCCGTGGCTCCGGTGCCGGCTCGATGGTCGCCTACGCCATGCGCATCACCGACCTCGACCCGCTCGAGCACGGTCTGCTGTTCGAGCGGTTCCTGAACCCTGACCGCGTGTCCATGCCCGACTTCGACGTCGACTTCGATGACCGCCGTCGCGGAGAGGTCATCGAGTACGTCGAGCGCAAGTACGGCGATGACCGCATCGCCCAGGTCATCACCTATGGCGTGATGAAGACCAAGAACTCGCTCAAGGACGCAGCCCGCGTGCTCGACTACCCCTTCGCGATGGGGGACAAGCTCACCAAGACCCTCCCGCCGACCGTGATGGGCAAGGACATCTCGGTCAAGGGCATCTTCGATCCCGAGGACAAGCGCTACGCCGAGGCGGGCGAGTTCCGCCGCCTGCACGACGAGGACCCCGACGTGCAGAAGGTGGTCGAGATCGCCAAGGGCGTGGAGGGCCTGACCCGCGGCTGGGGAGTGCACGCCTGCGCGGTGATCATGTCCAGCGACCCGCTGATCGACATCGTCCCGATGATGCGCCGCCCCTCGGACGGCCAGATCATCACCCAGTTCGAGTACCCCACGCTCGAGACCCTGGGCCTTCTGAAGATGGACTTCCTGGGCCTTCGCAACCTCACCGTGCTCTCGGATGCGGTCGCGAACATGGAACGCAACGGCAAGACGCCCCCGGACCTGGAGACGCTGCCGTTCGACGACAGGAAGACCTACGAGCTGCTGCAGAAGGGCGACACCCTCGGCGTCTTCCAGCTGGACGGCTCCGGCATGCGCACCCTGCTGCGACAGATGAAGCCGGACCAGTTCGGGGACATCACGGCCGTCTCCGCGCTGTACCGACCGGGCCCGATGGGCATGGGGTCGCACACCAACTACGCGCTGCGCAAGAACGGGCTCCAGGAGATCACACCGATCCATCCCGAGCTCGAGGAGCCGCTCGCGGAGATCCTGGACGAGACCTACGGCGTGCTCGTCTACCAGGAGCAGGTCATGCAGACGGCGCAGAAGGTCGCCGGGTACAGCCTCGGCGAAGCAGACATCCTGCGCCGGGCGATGGGCAAGAAGAAGAAGGCGGAGCTGGACAAGCAGTTCGTCTCCTTCGAGGCCGGCATGAAGAACAACGGGTACTCCGATGCCGCGGTCCAGGCGCTGTGGGAGACCCTGCTGCCCTTCGCCGACTACGCCTTCAACAAGTCGCACTCCGCCGCCTACGGCGTGGTCTCCTACTGGACCGGGTATCTCAAGGCGAACTACCCCACCGAGTACATGGCGGCGCTGCTGACCTCCACCCAGGAGAACCGCGACCGGCTGGGCCTGTACCTGGGCGACTGCCGTCACCGCGGCATCACGGTGCTGCCTCCGGATGTCAACGAGTCCGATCTGTACTTCTCCGCCGTGGGCGACGACATCCGTTTCGGTCTCTCGGCGATCCGCAACGTGGGCGCGCACGTGGTCGAGGAGATCATCGCCACGCGTGAGGAGAAGGGTGCCTTCACCTCCTTCACCGACTTCCTGGACAAGGTGCCGCTGTCGGTGTGCAACAAGCGCACCATCGAGTCCCTGATCAAGGGCGGTGCCTTCGACTCTCTGGGCGCGAACCGTCGCTCCCTGGTGCTCATCCACGAGGACGCGGTCGACTCCGTGGTCGATCTCAAGCGCAAGGAGGCCCAGGGGCAGTACGACCTCTTCGCCGACGTGTTCGGCGGCGGCGGTGGTGACGACGAGATGGCGTCCGGTTCCGCGGCGACGATCGTGATCCCGGACCTGCCCGAATGGGACCGCAAGGAGAAGCTCGCCTTCGAGCGGAACATGCTGGGTCTGTACGTCTCCGACCATCCGCTCTACGGGCTCGAGCACGTCATCGCCCAGAACTCATCGACCTCGATCAGTTCGCTGGCCGACGACGGCGCGGTGGAGGACGGCGCCATGGTGACCATCGCCGGCCTGATCACGAGCCTCCAGCGGAAGACCACCAAGAAGGGCGACATGTGGGCGATCGTCACCGTCGAGGACCTCGAGGGGTCCATCGACTGCCTGCTGTTCCCCTCGACCTACATGACCGTCGCCGGGGAGCTCGCCGAGGATCTCATCGTCTCCATGAAGGGCCGGGTGGACACGTCCAAGGGCATGCCCGAGCTGCGCGTGATGGAGATGACCGTCCCCGAGACCGGCGGCGGGGCCGACGGACCGGTCGTCATCGCGCTCCCGGCGATGCGTGCCACCGAACGGGTGGTCGGCGACCTGCGCGGCGTGCTGGAGGACAACCCCGGGGCCAGTGAGGTGCGTCTGCGCCTGCAGGAGCCGGGCCGCACCACCCTCATGCAGCTGGACAAGCGGCTCTCGGTGAACCCGTCGGCCGCCCTGTACGCCTCGCTGAAGGCATTGCTGGGCCCCGGCTGTCTCCAGTGAGCCGATGAGCGCGTGGCGGGTGGCGACCTTCAACATCCGCCACGGACTCGGCCCCGACGGGCGGGTCGACCTCGAGCGCACCGCGCGCGAGATCGCCGAGCTGGGGGCTGATGTGATCGGTCTGCAGGAGGTGGACGCCGGATTCGGGCCCCGCTCCGATCACCAGGACCAGCCAGCACGTCTCGGCGAGCTGCTGGGCATGCAGGTGTGCTTCGGCGCCGCGCTCGATCTCCCGCCTGAGCGCGACGGAGAGCCGCGCCGCCAGTATGGCCTGGTGCTGCTGACCCGGCACGAGATCCTCTCCCGCGCCGTGCACCTGCTCCCCCTCCACCCCGGCCATGCACCGCCCACGGAGCCCCGCGGAGTGCTCCACGCACGGGTGCGCGGCGGCGACCGGGAACTCGACGTTCTGGTCACGCACCTGGACAACGCCGGGCCCGCGCACCGCACCGCGCAGATCCAGGGGATCGTCCGTCTCGCCCAGGACCTCGAGGGGCCCTCGCTGCTGATGGGTGACATGAACGCCGAGCCCTCCGCCTCGGAGCTGGCCTCGCTCGCCGCCACGGGATGGCGCGAGGCCTCCGAGGCGACGACGCCACCACGGGAGGCGGGGCGCGGTCCTCGTTGGCAGCGGCTGCTCAGCGCCGCCCCTCTGCGTCGGCTGCGCATGGTCGCCGCCCCGCTGCGACGGCTGCGCATGGCCACGCATCCCGCGCGCTTCCCTCTGCGCCGGATCGACTCGCTCTGGGTGCGCGGAGGCCTGGAGGTGAGCACGCTCGAGGTCGCGCCGCGGGGTTCCTCGGATCATCGTGGCGCGGTCGCCACCGTGCACCTGCCCCGCTGAGGCACTGCCCGTCAACGATCTGCCCTGTGCGGCGAGGCCGGCGCCCCCTCGTCGACCCGCTCTGGACTAGCGTTGGACCATGAGCATCACGGCCGAGGACTTCCTTCCCGACTCCCTGTTGGACACCTTCCGCGAACGAGCGGTGATCCACGACAGGGAGAACACCTTCCCCGAGGACGATCTGGCAGATCTGCGCGAGCGCGGGTACCTGCGGCTGCTGGTGCCGACCGAGCTCGGCGGTCTCGGTGCCTCGCTGCTGGAGGCGACACGGATCCAGCGCCGCCTCGCCCAGGCCGCTCCCGCCACCGCGCTGTCGATGAACATGCACCTGGTGGTCACCGGTGCTGCGCTGCACGCGCACCGCCTCGGCATGGACAGCGTGCGCACGATCCTCGAGGATGCCGCCGCGGACCAGCTGTTCGCCTTCGGCATCTCCGAGGCGGGCAACGACGCGATGCTCTTCGACGCCTCCACCCGCGCCGACGAGCAGCCGGACGGCGGCTTCCAGCTGACGGGCACGAAGATCTTCACCTCACTCGCGCCCGTCTGGGACCGCCTCGTGGCGCACGGCCGCGTCGCCGAGGCGAGCGAGGCCGATCCGAAGCTTCTGTTCGGGGTGCTCGAGCGCACCGATGCCATCGAGGTGCTCGATGACTGGGACACCCACGGCATGCGGCCCTCCCAGTCCCGCACCACGAAGCTGCACGCAGCACCGGTCGCGGCCGAGCGCGTGCTGACCAGCACCCCCGTCGGCCCCAACCAGGACTCGTTCGTGATGGGGATCTTCGGAGCCTTCGAGCTGCTGATCGCCTCGGTGTACACCGGCATCGCCGAGCGTGCCCTCGCCGTCGGCACCCGGATCGCCACCACCCGACACAACGCCACCAAGGGCATCGTCCACGCCGATGACCCGGACATCCGGTGGCGCCTGGCGAACGCCGCCATCGCGGTGGACGGCATCGTCCTGCAGATCGAGAAGGTCACCGCAGACCTCGACGCCCTCGGCACGGGGGAGAGCGGCACCGGCTTGACCGACCACGGCCCGCGCTGGTTCCTCCACTTCTCCGGCGTGAAGTCCCGTGCCACCGAGACGGCGATCAGCGCGGTCGACCAGGTGCTGCGTGCCAGCGGAGGCGCCCAGTACTTCCGCCGCAGCGAGCTCGAACGACTCTCCCGCGACGTGCGTGCCGGCATGTACCACCCCTCCGACGAGGAGTCGGTGCACGCCTCCTACGCCAAGGCGCTGCTCGGCGACATCGGAACGCCCCGTCCCGCGCTGCCCCGCTGAGCGAGACGATGCGCATCGTCATCGCCGGAGGGTCCGGCAGCCTCGGCCGCGCCCTGACCACGGCCCTGGTCCAGCGCGGGCACGAGGCCGTGGTCCTCACCCGTGCGCCCCGTCCCGAGGCTGAGCGGCGGGGAGCACGGGACGTCCTCTGGGACGGCCGCTCCCTCGGGCCGTGGAGACAGGAGCTGGACGAGCCCGGAACTGCCGTGGTGAACCTGGCCGGGCGACTCGTGGACGCCCGCCCCACACCGGAGAACATCGCCGACCTCACCCGCTCCCGGGTCGAGGCCACCGCAGCGCTCGCCGAAGCCTCGCAGCGCCTCGAGCGGCCGCTGGAGCGCTGGGTCCAGGCATCGACCACCGCGATCTGGTCCGACGCGGGAGAGCAACTGCTGGACGAGACCAGCCCCGTGCCCGTGGGCCTCCCGCAGATGACCGGGGTGGCCGAGCACTGGGAGCGGGCCGCGCAGGCGGCGCACTGCGACCATCAGGTGGTGCTGCGCACCGGGATCGTGCTCGAGGCCGGCACCCCAGCGCTCGAACGTCTGCTGATGCTCGCGCGCTGGGGCCTGGGCGGCACGGTGGGCACCGGACGGCAATGGGTCAGCTGGATCCACGTCGAGGACTGGGTGCGGATCGTGCTCGCCGCGCTCGGCCTCGACCAGCCGCACCTGCCGGACGGCGTCATCGTCGCCTCCGCCCCGCACCCGGTGCGCAACGCCGAGATGATGCGCGCTCTGCGCGGCGCCGTCGGCCGGCCCCTCGGACTGCCCACCCCGGCACCGCTGCTGCGGCTCGGAGCCGTGCTGCTGCGCACCGATCCGGCACTCGGGCTCACCGGGCGTCACGCCACCTCACGGGTGCTCGACGAGGCAGGCTTCCGCTTCCGACACCCGCACTTCGAGAAGGCTGTCACCGCCCTGCTGAGATGACGGGGCACGCTCGCAGTTCGTCGATCAGCTGTGCCGTCTGGCTGTTCTCCTCCCGCTCGCGAGCTCGCAGTTCGTCGATCAGCTGTGCCGTCTGGCTGTTCTCCTCCCGCTCGCGAGCTC
>JAAZLF010000031.1 GCA_012799425.1 Actinomycetales bacterium
GAGCGGATCCGCCACGCGCAGCGGGGTCAGGAGTCGCGCGAGAAGGGGTTCTTGCCCTTGCGGCGGCCGCGCGCCGGGCCGCCCTGGGGCGTTCCTCCCGCACCGTCCTGCGGCGGCAGCTGCATCTCGCCGGTGTAGGTCTGCAGGTGCTCGACGACGTGCGCCTCCACCTGGGCCTCCACCTGCGCTTCGACCTGATCGGAGATCTCGCCCGAGTAGCGCTCCATGAACTCGCGCTGGCGCAGGCGTAGCTCGAGCCTCTCGATCACCTTGACCTCCTTGCCCAGCGAGCGCCACAGCGAGATGCACATACCGATCATCACGATCGAGAAGGGCAGCGCGGACAGCAGCGCCAGGGACTGCAGGGCGGTCATCCCCGTGGCCTCCTCGTCACCGGACAGCGAGCTGACCCAGATCAGGGAGGCGGCGATGACGCCGGAGGCCGAGGCCCAGAAGATACGGGTGATCCGCGGCGGGTTCGGGTTGCCCTTGTGGGCGATCATGTCCATCACGAAGGCGCCCGAGTCGGCGCTGGTGATGAAGAAGATCGACACCAGCACCACGGCGACGCCGGACAGCAGCGTGCCTGCGGGCAGGTGGCTGAAGGTCTCGAACAGTGCGATGTTCGGGTCGATGTCGCCGGTGCCGCCGGTGAAGTCGATGCCCTCCATCACGGCCTTGTAGAGCGCGGTGCCGCCCATGATCGTGAACCACAGGAAGGTCAGCGCGGTGGGCACCAGCAGCACGCCGGTGATGAACTCGCGCACCGTGCGGCCCTTGGAGATTCGGGCGATGAACACGCCCACGAAGGGCGACCAGGAGATCCACCAGCCCCAGTAGAAGGTGGTCCAGCTGCTGATCCAGGTGGCTCCTTCCTCCCCGCGGAACGGCAGGGTCTGGAACGACAGCTGCAGGAAGTTCTGCAGGTAGTAGCCCACGTTGGAGACGATGTCCCGCAGCAGGAACAGGGTCGGACCCAGGATCAGCACGGCGACCAGCAGGATCGCGGCGAGGCCCATGTTGAGGTTCGAGAGGATCTTGATGCCCTTGTCGACGCCGCTCGCTGCCGAGAGGGTCGCCAGTGCCGTCACCACGAGCACGATCACGACCTGCACGAGCGTGGAGTTCGGGAGCACCCCGAGGTGATCCAGGCCCGCGGCGATCTGGTTGACGCCGAAGCCGAGCGAGGTGGCGATGCCGAACAGGGTGCCCACCAGGGCGATGATGTCGATCAGGTCGCCGACCCAGGTGTTGGTGCGCTTGCCGAGGATCGGCTCGAGCGCCCACCGGATCGAGACCGGGCGGCCCTTGCGGTGGACCGCGTAGGCGACGGCGAGGCCGACCACCACGTAGATGCCCCAGGCGTGCAGGCCCCAGTGCAGGAAGGTCTGGCCCAGCGCACGCTCGGCGCGGGCGGGCTCCTCGAGCCCCGCGGCGTTCGGCGGCGCGCCGTTCTCGCTGAAGAAGGTCAGCGGCTCCGCCGCACCCCAGAAGACCAGCCCGATGCCCATGCCGGCCGCGAAGAGCATCGCGAACCAGGAGAAGACGCTGTATTCGGGCTCGTCGTCATCCTTGCCGAGCCGGATGTTGCCCATGCGGCTGGCCGCGACCACGATGCCGAAGACCACGAAGACGGTCACGATCAGCACGTAGTACCAGCCGATCGAGTTCACGACGGTGGAGTTCAGCGTCGAGATCGTCGAGTTGAAGGCATCGGGCAGAACGAGCGCGAACAGCACCGCCAGCAGGATGATCCCGCCGGCGATGAAGAAGACCGGCTTCGACAGCGAGTAGTCGTGCACGGGGGCAGGCTGCTCTTCGGTGGGGACGGGGGAGGACGGGGGAGAGTTCGGGGCCGACGACGCGGACACGGTGCCTCTTTCCGGAAGGGTGTAGGGATGTGCAAGGTCCCCAGCACCGTAACGGCCGACCCCTCGCAGGGACAGGCTGGACGGTCTACTGGGGCCCGAGATATCGCCCGGGCGTGTGCCGTGACACACTACCCGGCGCTCCGGACGTGCTGCGGCGCACACCGTCGCGGGCCATCGCCCGCCCCTCCCGGTGTCAGGCGGCCAGATCTCTGGCGAGCTCCTCGACCGCGCGTGCAGAGATCTCTGCGACCACGTCCAGCTCCAGATGGAACTGCTGCCCCGCGGCCGGGCCGCACAGGTCCGAGACCGCGCGCAGCGCGACGAAGGGCACGCCGAGCGCCTCTGCGGTGCGGGCGCTCGCGGTCGTCTCCATGTCCGCGCTGAGCGCCGCGCGGAACCGCTCGCGCATGGGGGCGGCGATATCGGCGGTCACGAAGGCGTCACCGGAGAGCATCAGACCGCGGCGCACCCCGCGACCGTCGCCATCGGCGTCGGCCCGCAGCGCGGCCCGCTCCGCCGCGTCCACCCAGGCGGGGACCGCCTCGAAGCGCTCGGGGCCGCCGGGCACCTGGCCGGGCACATAGCCGAAGGCGGTCGCATCGGCGATGGAGTAGGTGAAGCTCTCACCCACGATCAAGGTCCCGACCTCGACGTCCGCCGCGAGCCCACCGCACGAGCCGGCCGCGAGGACCAGCGCGGGGGAGGTGGCGAGGATGCCCCAGGTCGCCGCCGCCGTGGCGGCGGCGATGCCGATCCCAGTGGTCACCACCACGGTGTCGATGCCGTGCAGGGAACCGCGCACCGCGCTCACCCCGCCGGTGAAGGGGACCTCGAGGGTCGTGGCGGCATCGAGCCGGGCATGCAGGGGCGCCGACTCCTCGGGCATCGCTGCGAGCACCAGCACAGGGCCGGGGAAGGGGCGGGGCGAGGGGGTCGAAGACATGGCTGAAGGGTACCGGGGCGCGGCGGCGGCCGGCTGTCGCAGGCGCGTTCGTTAGGCTGGTGCCATACGCCAGCGAGGCGGCTCCGAGAGGGTCGCGGACAGGAGGCAGCGATGGGTCGCATCAAGGACGCCGT
Source organism: Actinomycetales bacterium (assembly GCA_012799425.1). Taxonomy (GTDB): domain Bacteria; phylum Actinomycetota; class Actinomycetes; order Actinomycetales; family Dermabacteraceae; genus Brachybacterium. The sequence goes on from JAAZLF010000031.1 coordinate 2,949, forward strand.
GGTGACGGGGGCTCGCGCCGTGCGGCGGATACCGATCCCCGCGACCGTGTCGCACCAGGCGCTCAGCGAGGCCCGTCGCTCCACACCTCCCGGCCATGTGCTGAAGTCCCACGCGATCGAGCCCGAGATGATCGGCCGCACCCGCACCGTCTGGCTCGATGAGCACCACGCCGACAACGGCATCATCGTCCATCTCCACGGAGGGGCGTACGTCTCCGGCCCGTTCTCGAGCGACTGGGCGTGGCTGTCCCGCCAGGTCGACGCCCGCCACTGCGCGGGTCTGATGGTCGACTACCGCAACGCCCCCGACCACCAGCACCCCGTCGGCAGGGACGACGTCGAGGCCGTGCTCTCGGCCCTCGCGGCCGACGGGCGCCTCCAGGGCCGCTCATGGGCTCTCACCGGCCAGCACTCCGGCGGCGGGCTCGCCTTCGTCGTCGCCCGGCGCCTGCAGCAGATCCCCGAGATCCCCGCTCCCTCGGCACTGATCGCGATGTCACCCTGGCTGGACCTCGAGCTGACCAACGCCGGGATGACCGAGACCGGCCAGGTCGACCCCGTGCACGAGCGGCGCCTGCTGCGCGACGCGGCGCGGCGCTACGCCGGGCGCACCGCGCTCGAGGATCCCGACCTCTCGCCGATCAACGAGCGCCTCGACGGCCTCCCGCCCATCCACCTCAGCGTGGGGATGCGGGATCTGTTCCTCTCCGACGTGCGCGTCGCCAAGCTGCAGCTCGAGGAGAACGACGCGGACCTCTCCTACCGCGAGATCAGCGGGCGGCTCGGCCTGCAGCTGATCCCCCGCAAGGGCGAGGACATCGAGCGCCTCCACCGCGAGCAGGCGGAGCTGCTGGCCCGGGTGCTGGGCTAGCCGGCTCGCCTCTGCTCGGCGCCTCAGCTCTCGAGGACCACCAGCGAGGCGCCGGGGGCGCAGGCCGTCCAGCGGCGCGTGGGCATGGCCCGGACCATCCCGCCGATCAGCAGGGCGTGCCCCACGATGTAGGTGAGCATCACCAGCTCGGTGCTGAAGGCGATCGACGCGCCGGGCAGGAACCAGTCCATCGCCAGCAGCGAGCTGGAGACCAGGAACAGGGTGCCGCCGGACCAGGTCATGCCGTTGCCTCCGGCCGAGAGGAAAGCCATCGCCGCCAGGGCGAGGGCGTAGGCCGCGACGGCCGGCAACAGGGTGCCGGCGCCGTCCGCGCAGGCTACGAACAGCCCGATGATCACTCCGGCGTACGGGATCGCCAGGGCGATCCGCATCGCGTCACGGGTGCGCGCCCACACCGGATACAGCGCGGCGGAGTAGAAGATCAGCGCGCCCAGGAACCCGAAGACCGTCAGCAGCTGGACGGCACCCGGGATCAGCTGGCCGAGCGTGTCAGCGCCCCACGCGCACAGCAGCCCGCCCATCAGCAGCGTGGTGGTGCGCGAGCGCTGCGGTGCGGCCGTCAGCAGCACGGCCATCAACAGCGGCGCGAACATCGGCTGGGTGACGCGTTTGAGCATCTCGGCATCCGCCAGCAGCGAGCCGATATGGGCTGCCGCCACCACGGCATAGGCCACCCACAGGACCTGGTGGACAGAACGGATCGACGGCACCGCTCAAGCCTAGGAACCGGCCCCGACCTGGGCCAGGGCGCAGACCGCTCGCGCCGGGCACGGTTGCATAACGTCCGGGCACGTTTCGGTCACGAAGGCTGACAGCTGTGTGAAATGCCGGAGGCCGCCCCTCAGGGGACATCCGGCGTCACATCTGTTCAGGCGCGTTCACACCGAGGGCGTCGAGCCCCTCGACCAGCACCCGCTCGGTCAGCTGCGCGAGCGCGAGGCGTCCGGCGCGCAGCTCCGCGTCGGACTCCTTGAGGATCGGGGAGGCCTCGTAGAAGGAGGTGAACGCCTGCGCGAGGGAGAACAGGTACGCGCACAGCCTGTGCGGCTCGTACTCGGCGCCGACGGCTTCGAGCGTCGGCCCGAACTCCAGCAGCGCCAGGGCCAGCGCACGCTCGGCGTCGTTCTCGACCCGCGGCGCGGCCGCCGCGGTGATGCCCTGTGCCTCGGCCTTGCGCCCGATCGAGCGGATCCTCGCCACCGCGTACTGCAGGTACGGGGCGGTGTTGCCGGTCAGGGCGAGCATCCGGTCCAGGTCGAAGGTGTAGTCGGAGTCGTGCGCGGTCGAGAGGTCCGCGTACTTCACGCCGCCGATGCCGATGTCGTGGGCGATCTGCTCCCGCTCGGCCTCCGGCAGGTCGGGGCGCAGCTCGTCGATCACGGCGCGGGCCTTGCCCACGGCCTCCTCGAGCAGCGCCATCAGGCGCAGCGAGGAGCCGGAGCGGGTCCGCAGGATCTTGCCGTCCTCCCCGAGCACGGAGCCGATCTTCACGTGCTGGGCCTCGACGGACTCGGGCAGCCAGCCGGCCTCGCGGGTGCTGGCGAAGACCATCTGGAAGTGCAGCTCCTGCGCCGAGCCGACCACGTAGGCGATGCGGTCCGCGCCCAGGGTGCCCACCCGGTGGCGCACCGCCGCGAGGTCAGTGGTGGCGTAGCCGTAGCCGCCATCGGACTTGCGGATGATCAGCGGCAGCGGCTGCTCGTCGCGGCCGGTGAAGCCCTTCGGGAACACGCACAGCGCCCCGTCGGAGATCCGCGCGATGCCGTCGGCCTCGAGGTCCTTGCACACCAGCTCGAGCTGGTCGTTGTAGGTCGACTCCCCGGCGAGGTGCTCATCGGTCAGCGTCACGTCGAGCATGTCGTAGATGCGGTGGAAGTACTGCTTGGACAGGTCCACCAGATTGGTCCAGATACGCAGCGACTCCGGGTCCCCGGACTGCAGGGTGGCCACGCGCCTGCGGGCGCGGGAGGCGAAGTCGGAGCCCTCGAGGCCGGCGCCGCGGGAGCCCTCCTGCTCGGCGGTGTCGAACTTCGCGCGCGCGGCCTGGTAGAAGGCGTTGGGGTCGGTGCGCAGCAGGTCCGCCTCGGCGCTGTCCTCGCCCACCTCGAGCAGATGCTCGATGAGCATGCCGAAGGGGGTGCCCCAGTCACCGATGTGGTTCTGGCGGATCACGGAGTGGCCGAGCTTCTCCAGGGTGCGCACGATCGAGTCGCCCACCACGGTGGTGCGCAGGTGCCCCACGTGCATCTCCTTGGCGACGTTCGGCGCCGAGTAGTCCACCACCACGGTGTCGGGGTCCTCGGGGGAGGCGACCCCGAGGCGTGCATCGGCCGAGAGCTCGGCGGTCTGCGCCGCGATCCAGTCGGTGCGCAGGCGGATGTTCAGGAAGCCGGGCCCGGCGATCTCCGGGGTCTCGGCGATGTCCTCGAGGTCGACCACGGCGAGGATCTCGGCGGCGATGTCGCGGGGCTTCTTCCCCAGTCGCTTCGCGAGGCCCATCGCCGCATTGCACTGGAAGTCCGCGAACTGCGAGGGGCGGATGATCGGATCCGCCTCGGCGAACTCGGGCCCGAAGGCGGAGGCGAAGGCTGTCTGGAAACGCTGGGTCAGCGCGATCTCGGGAGCAGGCATGGTCCCAGCGTAGTCGCCGTGCACGGCAGGTCCCTCCCTGCGGGGCGTGATGCTCGACCGAGCTCCCCGGCGGCTGACCGCACCGCCGCGGCGGGGGCTGCCCCCATGGCCGCGGACCGCGCCGGTGCCTAGGCTGGGGGCATGCGCTCCGTACTCGTCCTCGTCCTGAACATCATCTGGCTGCTCACCGCGGGATGGGCGCTGTTCCTCGGCTATCTGCTCGCGGGTGTCCTCGCCTGCCTCCTGATCGTCACGATCCCCTTCGGCATCGCCTCCTTCCGGATCGCCGGCTTCGTGATCTGGCCCTTCGGCCGCGAGGTCGTGGACACCCGTCGCGGCGGCGCCGGCAGCGCGCTGGGCAACGTGATCTGGTTCGTGATCGCCGGCTGGTGGCTGGCACTCGGCCACGTCGGCACCGCGATCGCGCAGGCCGTCACCATCATCGGCATCCCGCTGGCCTGGGCGAACATCAAGCTCATCCCGGTGACATGCTTCCCCTTCGGCAAGGAGATCATGGGTTCCGACTCGGCCCGCGCCCGGATGTTCCCGACCGCGCGATGAGCCCTGCGAACTCCGCGGGTCCTGTCGATCCCGTCGACCAGGACGAGTACCGCAGCCTCAGCGACCTGCTCGCCGTGGGCCTGGCCGTGGTCAGCACCCGGCAGGGATCCCGCGACCTCGTCGTCACCGTCGACTCGTACCTCGACGTCTCCTACGACCCGCCCACCATGCTGGTGGCCCTGTACGGCATGGGCCGTGCGGCCGAGACGGTCGAGGAGGCCGGGCACTTCTGCCTCACCCTGCTCGCCGAGGACCAGCAGCACCTCGCCGACCGCTTCGGCACCCCCGCGGCCCCGCTGCAGGGGATGCTCAGCGGCCTTGAGGTGGCCCGCACCGGCGACGGGGACGCGATCCTGCCCGGCGGGCTCGCACACTTCGCGATCCGCCTCGAGCAGGCGGTCGACGCCGCCACCCACCGCCTGCTGATCGGCCCGGTCGTGGAGATGGGGGAGGGCCGGATCGATGCGGGCCCCGCCGTGCGCTTCGCCGGTGAGAGCCGCGATCTGCGCTGAGCGGAGACGACTATCCTCGACGCCATGGACCTGCTCCCCGCCCTCGCCCCACGGTGCCCGTGAACCCCCTGCTGAGGCTGGCGCTGCGCCTCCTGTCCGCCGTCCGCGTGGACATGCGGGAGGACTACGAGCGGGTCCGTCAGCTCCAGCGCCAGCTGGCGACCCTGCCGGCCGTGCGCTACCGCACCCCCACGTGGGACACCTTCTCCGACAGCGGCAACGGTCGCCGCGTCCCGGTGCGCGTGTTCACCCCGCGGGAGCAGCGCCGCGAGGAGCTGATCCTGTTCTTCCACGGCGGCGGCTGGGTCACCGGGGACATCGAGTCCTACACCCCCGCGTGCGGCACCATGGCCGACCTCACCGGCTGCAGAGTCGCGTCGGTCGACTACCGCCTCGCCCCCGAGCATCCGTTCCCCGCCGCGCTCGAGGACTGCTACGGCACCGCTCGCCGGCTGCTCGAGGACCCCCGCCGGGCCGGGCTCGAGGACGCCGCGAAGATCGTCCTCATGGGGGACTCCGCCGGCGGCAACCTCGCCGCCGCCGTCTCGCTGCTGCTGCGTGAGCGCGGCCACCGCATCCCGTCCCGCCAGATCCTGCTGTACCCGGTCACGCACTGGGACCACGATCCCGCCACCTCCCCCTTCGACTCGGTGCGTGCCCACGGCCAGGACTACCGTCTGACCAGCACGGAGATCCAGGACTACTTCGAGCTGTACGTGCCCGAGGTCACCCGCCGCCGCGACCGCCGGGTGGCCCCGCTGCTGGC
>JAAZLF010000336.1 GCA_012799425.1 Actinomycetales bacterium
CGGGCGGGGTGCGAACTGGGGTGTTCAGCGAGTTGCGGATACGCAACTCACGGAACGGCGAGACAAATAGGACCCGCAGCGCAGGCTGAATGGTGAGGCGGGTGGGCCAGCGGCGCAAGTTGCCCGGGTGGGTCGGCCTGACCGGCGGGACAAGCTGGCCGGCGGGACAGGCAGGCCGACGGGCGGGGTGCGAACTGGGGTGTTCAGCGAGTTGCGGATACGCAACTCACGGAACGGCGGGCCGGGCACTCTGGTGGGCTCGGCTGGACGGTGGAGGACCTGAACAGCGAGAGAGGTGCAAGCAGCCAGCGCTCAGGCGGTCGGAGCCCGAAACCGCGCCGTGTACGCCTCGAAATCCCACGGCTCCTGCCCGTCGGCGCCATCCAGAAAGTCCGTGGCGGCCGCGCGGCCCTTGCGGTACAGCAGCACGCGTTCCTGATCGGACAGATCGAACTGGGTGGGGCGCACGGCGTCGGTGTCGATGAAGATCGTGCGGGCCACGGCGTGGGAGGCATCGATATGCATCCGGTCGTAGAACCCGGTGACCGTGTCCACCACCGCCTTCCCGAAGGACAGCGGCCCGCGGATCCGGTTGCGCACTCCGAAATCCGCCTCCGGCCGGGCAGAGAGCTTGATGCCGAAGGTGGGCCAGCGCGGAGGCTGCCCCTGCGGCCGGTCGAACACGGAAACGGGGAAGTTCGAGAGCATCCCGCCATCGACCAGCACCGACGACGTGCCGCGCACGCTCCTCCACCGCACCGGACGGAAGAACAGCGGAATCGATGAGGAGGCACGCACCGCGTCCACCACCCGCAGCTGCTCCGGTTCACGGCCGAGGGCTGCGGCGTCCGTCGGCAGATAGCGCAGGCGACCCGCGCTCAGATCCGAGGCAGTGACCACCAGGCGATAGCCCTGCGGGCCCGGGAGGGGCCGAGCCGACTCCGGATCGAGGTAGCGCAGATCCGCGAAGGTGCCGGTGCGACCCGAGTCCGAATGCTCTTCCAGCTGCCGCTCGAGCCAGGCCGCGAGCGCGTCCCCGCGATGGACCCCGTTGTACAGCAGGATGCCGAGGCCCTTGCCGAGCAACGGCCGCGTCCACCAAGGACCGTCCTCGAACTCGCGGTAGTCCGTCTCCCGCAGGATCTCGACGAGCGTCCGCGCGGAGATCCCCGCCGTGACCAGTGCGCCGGCGAGAGAGCCGGCGGAGGATCCCGCGACGCGATTGAGCCGGTAGCCGCGCTCCTCGAGCACCTCGAGCGCGCCGGCCAGTGCGATGCCCTTGACCCCGCCGCCCTCCATCACCAGATCCACCCGCCGGGTGGTCGCGGGAGCGGAGCGCAGCGGGGAAGAGGCCATGAGGGCAGGGTAGGGGAGCTCTGTGACAGGCCGGGCGCCCGCCCGTCGGCCGCTCGACCGAGTGCGCCCTCAGGCGCTCGTGCCGGACATGGCGTACTCCGGCGCGAACACGCAATGGGTCTTGCTGTAGACGGTGAACATGCACTTGTTGCAGTGGATGCAGCGGCCGTCCACGGAGCGATCGCGCTCGATCCGGGCCACCAGATCCGGCTCCCGCAGCACGGCCCTGCCCATCGCCAGGAAGTCGAACCCCTCATCGAGCCCGGTCTGCATGTGCTCGTAGTTGTTGATCCCGCCCAGCAGCACCAGCTGCGTGTTGCGGAGCGAGGGGACGAACTGCCGCGCCGATTCGAGCATGTACAGATCCTTGTACGGGTACTCGCCCAGGACCTGCTTGCCGACCACCTTGATGCCGGTCTTGAACGGCTGCGGCATCACCGAGGCGAAGCCGTCGATCGGAGTGTCGCCGGTGAACAGGTACATCTGATGGAACACGCTCGATCCCTGGGTGAGCACGAGCGCGTCCAGGTGCCCGTCGGCATCCAGCAGCTGCGCGGTGCGCAGCGACTCGTCCAGCCAGATCGACCCCTTGATGTCATCGCTCATCGAGAGCTTCGCGGTGATCGCGATCGAGTCCCCGACGCGCTCCTTGACCGCCTCGGCGATCTCACGGGCGAACCGGCTGCGGTTCTCGATCGACCCGCCGTACTCATCCTTGCGCTTGTTGATCCACGGCGACATGAACGAGCTGACCAGGTACAGGTGCCCGAAGTGCAGCTCGATCGCATCGAACCCCGCCTCGACCGCGAGCTCGGCGGAGTCCGCGAACTTGCGAATGACCTGCTGGATCTCCGGCACCGTGATCGCGCGGGAGAACGTGAACTGGGAGGGGCTGAGGAAACG
>JAAZLF010000337.1 GCA_012799425.1 Actinomycetales bacterium
CTCCACCTGCCGTGCCGCCGCCCATGTCACGAGAGAGTCGAGCTCTCGCGGGATGCCGGAGACGAGGGTGGACGGGGCCGGGATGTCTTCATGGACGTGCTGGAACGCGATGTGGACCGGCTGCTCGCCGAGGAAGGGCTGGCGGCCGGTGAGCATCTCGAACAGGACGATGCCCAGCGAGTACAGGTCGCTGCGTTCGTCCGAGTGGCCGCGCGTGACCACCTCCGGGCTGATGTACGCGACCGTCCCCAGCAGGCTCGCGCTCGCGGAGGAGTTGTGGGAGCCGATCGCCCGGGCCAGCCCGAAGTCCGCGACCTTCACCAGCTCGCTGCGATCGATCAGGATGTTCTCCGGCTTGATGTCCCGGTGGACGATTCCCGCCTGATGGGCGGCGACCAGTGCCTCGAGGACCTGCGCGGTGATCGCGAGGCTCTCGCGGAGGGTGAGCCGTCCCTGGTCGACGATGCGGGCACGCAGGGTCTGTCCCTCGACCAGCTCCATGGCGAGGTAGATGTGGTCCTCATCCTCACCCTGGTCGAAGACACCCACGACGTTGCGGTGCGCGAGACGTGCCGCCGAGCGGGCCTCACGGGCGAACCTGCGGCGGAAGTCCTCGTCCATCGCGAGATGCGGGTGCATGATCTTCAGCGCCACTACCCGGTCCAGCCGCTCGTCATGCCCGCGGTGCACGGTCGCCATTCCGCCGCGAGCGATCGGCCCCTCGACCCGGTAGCGGTCGTCGAGGAGCTGGCTGATGCCGGGGGAAGTCGACGTCGCCGAACTCACCCCTTCAATCTAGGCCGATACCCGTCGCGGACCGTGCACCGACACACGGGGCGACGTGGTGAGTGGTCGGTGCCACCTCGACGATGTGCGCGAGGGATGCGTGCGAGCACCGGGCGTGGCACCCTTGGTGCTGTGAACGACCTCGACACCCTCATCACCGACTGGCTCACCCTCCCTGACGTCGCCGAGCGACTCGACGTGGAGGTCACGCGTGTGCGGCGCCTCATCGAAGAAGGGCAGCTGATCGCCGTCCGCCGCGGCGATCCCGTCGTGCGGATGATCCCGGCGCTGATGCTCACCGACGATGCGATCGCGCCGTACCTCGGCGGCACCATCACGGTTCTGCGCGATGGGGGCTTCGAGGACGAGGAGATGCTCGTGTGGCTGTTCACCGCGGACGAGAGCCTGCCCGGTCGCCCGATCGACCAGCTCCGCCAGGGCCGGCGCGGAGAAGTCCGTCGACGAGCGCTCGCGCTCGCGCTCTGACGATTGCCGCGCGGGCCCGTTCAGGCCGGCAGTGAATCCACGTCGGTCGCGAGAGCCGCCAGCGAGTCCAGCCCGGCCCGTCCCAGGTCGCCCATCCCTGCAGCATCGCAGAGCAGTCGGCGCCCGCGCCCGGCCCGCTCGCGCACCTCCTGCGCCACCGAGGCGACGGCACCGGTGGAGATCATCAGCTCGTGCGCGGCGGCGATCTGGGCCTCCTCAGCCTCCGCGTCGCCGATGACGGCGTCCAGGAGCGCCCGCCCCGAAGCGTCGGTGGCCTTCTGCGTGCGTGCGAGCAGCACGGTGCGCTTGCCCTCGACGATGTCCCCGCCGATCGGTTTTCCGGTCTCGTCCTGGTCGCCGACCACGCTGAGCAGGTCGTCCCGCAGCTGGAAGGCGGTGCCGACCTCGATCGCCCAGGAGGAGAGCGTCTCGAGCAGGCCGTCTGGGCCCCCCATGAGCGCGGCGCCGATGCGCACGGGACGCAGCACCGAGTACGGGACGGTCTTCCAACGGATGACCGACAGGGCGGAGAGCTCGACATCGGGGGATGACTCGTAGCCGCCGGCCTGGTGCAGGATGTCGAGGAACTGCCCCGACATCACCTCGGTGCGCAGGGCGTCGAACTCTCCGCGAGCGCCGAGTGCTGCGGCCGGATCGGCCTGCACGCCTGCCGCCATCTGCTCGCCCCAGCTCAGAGCCAGGTCGCCGAGCACGATGGCCGCCGCGATCCCATACTCCTCGGACGAGCCGACCAGGCCCGCCTCACGGTGACGCCGCTCCGCCTGGATGTGCAGCGCGGGCCTGCCGCGCCGCATCGGCGAGTGGTCGATGACGTCGTCGTGCATCAGCGCTGCGGCCTGGATGAGCTCGATCGCCGCACCGTAGCGGGCGAGCGCCTCGACCTCCGCCGCCTCGGGCTCCCGTCCGAGTGCTGCGACGCCGCCCCAGAAGCAGAAGCGGGGGCGCAGGAGCTTCCCGCCCTCGAGGTACCCGGCGAGGGAGTCCACCAGGGTGGCGGTCTCGGGGGAGATCTCCTCGAGCCGACGCCGATGGGCGGCGAGCTCGGAGCGCGTGACCTCGGCGAGTCGGGCGATGAAGCGCTCATCGAGCGCGTGCAGGCGGTCGCCGACGGGTGAGCTGGAGGGAGGGAGCATCGGGAATGTCCTTTCGTGCAGGCACTCAGATCCTCCCACGGGGACCTGACCGGTTCCTCGCAGCGCGCGACGGATCCTCCACACCACCGGTTCGTCCCCAGTCTCGCCTCCGCGCACGCAATGTGAACACACGTCGCTGAGGGTCGGTGTATGACGACGAACATCAGCCCCACCGGCCGCGGCCGCCACCTGCTGGATGCCCATGACCCCGCCGAGCTCCTCGCGGAGGCTCGCCTGTGCCTGCGCGAACCTCCGTCCGACTGTCTGATCCTCGCCAGCACGGGCGGGCTCGAGACGCCCGCGATGATCACCCGCTCCTCCCTGACCGATCTGCTGGCGCCGGGCGGCGGAGCCGATCTGGAACGGCACCTGGCGCTGATGCGCGAGAGGGGAGGGAGCGCGCTCCATGCGCTGATCGTGATCGGCGACGGCTACCAGAGGCTGCTCGAACCGGTGACCGAGGAGGTGCTGCGACGAGCGGGCACGACCGTGCTCGAGGCGGTGCAGACGCTCGGCCCGGCTCCCTTCGGCCTGCTGTCCCTGCGAGGAGCCGCCTCATCGAGCTGCTGGGAGCTGAGCCGCTCGCGCCGCGATGACACGCTCCGCCTGTCCCACACGGGACCTCTTCGGCCCTTCTCCGACACCCGGGCGGCGGCCACCGCAGTGCTCGTGGGACGGCCGATCCCGCGTCCCGAACGGGCGGATCCACGGCTGCGCGAGATCGGTCTCGGTCTGCGGCTTCCCGCTCCCGACCTCGCCTCGGACGAGGACCCCGGCGCCCTGTTCGCCGCAGCGCGCGATGCGCTGGAGACGCTCGGCGGGGGCGCCGGAGAGCTGACCGATCCGGAGACGATGACGAAGTGTGAACAGCTCGCGCCGCTGCTGTCCGCGATCGCGGTGGACCGGCTCCACTGGGAGCTGCTGGCGCAGTGCGTCGAGCACGGCGGCACCACGGCGATCGATCGGGAGTCGTTGCTGCAGGCGCTGGTCAGCGACGCGCAATGGGTCCCGCACGAGGACGTCTGTGCAGGTGGCAGATGGTATGTCGCGTTGGAGAAGCTGCGACTGATCGCCGCATCGGCGACGGAGGGAGCGTCGTCGGGCGAACGCGGCACCGCACGCTCCGCGTGGCGTGCGCTGACTGCGCTGCTGGTGCTGCTGGCGTGGTGGAACCATCGCTTCGCGACGGCGGGTCGTCTCGTGGACGAGCTCTGGGATCGGGAACCGGACTCGACTCTGGCACCCTTGCTGTCACGGATGACCGACACGCCGATCTTCCCTGCCTGGTGGCCCAGCACCTGATCCGGGCACCACGACCCGTGGCACGGGGAGCGCATCGAAGGAGCAGGACCGATGACCATCCTCGGAGAGCGCCGCAGCGTCGGTGCGGATCTCCCCCTCAGCGACGGGGGAGCGCACGACGGCACGGTGCCCACGGAGATCCCCGCGAGCACCGGTGCGTGGCGACCGGAGATGGGGCCGGGCAACCGGCTGTTCGCCCGGATCGGTGCGCTGACGCTCGAGAGCGGAGTCGTGCTCGAGGACGTCACGATCGCCTACGAGACCTGGGGAGAGCTTGCCCAGGACGGCAGCAATGCGGTGCTCGTGCTCCATGCGCTCACCGGAGACTCCCACGTCCTCGGGGATGCGGGGGACTCCCACCCCAGCGCCGGCTGGTGGGAGGAGATGGTCGGGCCGGGCCGACCGATCGACACCGACCGCTTCCATGTCATCGCACCGAACGTCCTCGGTGGCTGCCAGGGCTCCACCGGACCGAGCACGCAGGCGCCTGACGGGCGCCCGTACGGTTCGCGCTTCCCCGCCATCACCACCCGAGATCAGGTCGCCGCGGAGCGGCTGCTGCGCGATCAGCTCGGCATCGAACGATGGGCGCTCGTGACGGGAGGCTCGATGGGCGGGATGCGAGCCCTCGAATGGGGGATCAGCCACCCCGATGAGGTCGAGCGCCTCGCCGTGATCGCCTCCTCCGCCCGCGCCACGGCCGACCAGATCGCCTGGAACAACGCCCAGATCTCGTCGATCCAGCTGGACCCGGATTACCGAGGAGGGGACTACTACGGCCACGACAGCGGGCGCGGCCCCTGCGCCGGGCTGGGCATCGCCCGTCGGATCGCACACACCACATATCGCACGGCCGATGAGCTCGAGAGCCGGTTCGGCAACCGTGCACAGGGGAGCGAGGACCCCTTCGACGGCCGCGGCCGCCATCAGGTCACGAGTTATCTCGATCACCATGCGGTCAAGCTCGCGCGGCGCTTCGACGCGAACTCCTACATCACCCTCGCCCGGACCATGAGCACGCACGACGTCGGCCGTGGCCGCGGAGGGGTCGCCGAAGCGCTGCGCAGGATCCGTGCCCGGACCCTGGTGGTCGCGATCGACTCGGACAGGCTGTTCCCGCCGGAGCTCGTGCGCGAGGTGGCCGAGCATGCTCCGCGCGCGGAATGGCACGTCGCGATCTCGCCCATCGGGCACGACGCCTTCCTCCTGGCCCACCCGGGACTGGAGGAGTGGATCGGCGCCCTGCTGGACGACTAAGCTGGACCGGCCGGTGCTGCTGCGCCGCCGCACCGCCGCACAGGGAGGAGACGTCGAATGACCATCGTCGTGGGGTACTCCCCGTCCGGACAGGGTCGGGCCGCGCTGAAGGCGGCCCTGCGCTACGGCGCACGCACGGGAGAGCGGCTGGCCATCGCCTCCCATCTGTACAACGACTCGGAGCGTGGCCTGACCGCCGCGACCGAGCGCGAGGTGCAGGCGGAGCTCGCCGCTCTGGGAGCCGAGCTGACGAAGGTCAGCGTGCACTCCAGCGCCGAACGGGACATCGGGGAGTTCATCCTCGCCGTGGTGGAGGATGTCGCCGCGAGCCTGGTCGTCATCGGGCTGCGCCGGAAGCCGCCGATCGGCAAGCTCAATCTGGGTGCGTCGGCTCGCCGGGTCGTGCTCGGTGCGCCCTGCCCGGTGCTGGCCGTCAAGGACGATCCCGGTGCAGGTGAGGACGCGAACTCCCCGAGGGCGTGAACGCTGGGAATAAACCCTCCCGCACAGCGTTATACTCGATAGGCTTGACGGCACCGTGCGTTCGTGCGCCGTGAAACCGGTGAACACCGGTACCACGACACGGAGCGGAGACCGCGAGCCGCGCCGAGAAGACCGATCGCCCGAGTGTGGCGGACCGCCCACGCCGGGCCGCCGCCGGAAGAAGGAACTCTGTGACCTCCTCCAGTACTGCTGAGACCGCCTCCAAGGCGAAGCGCTCGACCAGCGCCGCGGCCGCGAAGGCAGCGGAGAGCTCCGAGGCCGTCGAGACCGACGTCGTCGAGACCGCTGAGGCCCCCGCCAAGAAGACCACCGCGCAGAAGGCTCCGGCGCGCAAGACCACCCGGAAGACCGCCGCGAAGAAGGCCCCGGCGGCTCCGAAGGAGACCGAGGTCGACTCCGATGCCGAGGAGGAGACCGAGGAGAACGAGACGACGAAGGCCAAGTCCGCGACCGATACGAAGGTCGAGGAGTCCGGCGGCTTCGTCTTCAACGCCGCCGAGGACGACGCCCCCGCGCAGCAGGTCGTCACGGCCGGCGCCACGGCCGACCCGGTCAAGGACTACCTCAAGCAGATCGGCAAGGTCGCGCTGCTGAACGCCGCGCAGGAGGTCGAGCTCGCCGAACGCATCGAGGCCGGCCTCTACGCGGAGCACAAGCTCAAGGGCGACGAGACGATCACGAAGACCAAGGCCGGGCGCGAGCTGGCGATCATCGCCCAGGACGGCCGCGCCGCGAAGGACCACCTGCTCGAGGCGAACCTGCGCCTGGTGGTCTCCCTCGCCAAGCGCTACACCGGCCGCGGCATGCTCTTCCTCGACCTGATCCAGGAAGGCAACCTCGGTCTGATCCGCGCGGTCGAGAAGTTCGACTACGCCAAGGGCTACAAGTTCTCGACCTACGCCACCTGGTGGATCCGCCAGGCGATCACCCGAGCGATGGCCGATCAGGCCCGCACCATCCGCATCCCCGTGCATATGGTCGAGGTGATCAACAAGCTCGCTCGCGTGCAGCGGCAGATGCTGCAGGACCTGGGCCGCGAGCCCACCCCCGAGGAGCTGTCGAAGGAACTCGACATGACCCCGGAGAAGGTCATCGAGGTGCAGAAGTACGGCCGCGAGCCGATCTCGCTGCACAC
>JAAZLF010000338.1 GCA_012799425.1 Actinomycetales bacterium
CCGCGGCATCGGCGCGGCGATCGCCCGCGGTCTCGCCGCCGACGGTTTCGACCTGGCCCTGAACTACCACGCGCCCTATGACCAGCGCGTGCTCGGCGAACCCGCCGATGTCGAGCAGCTCGCCGAGGAGCTGCGCGCAACCGGCCGCCGCATCGAGCTGATCCCCGGCGACCTCGAGGATCCCGCCGCCCCTGCGGCCGTGGTCGACGCCGCACGCGAGGCGCTCGGAACGCTCGGGGCGCTCGTGACCTGCCATTGCGAGTCGGTGGATTCCTCGATCCTGGACACCACGGTGGAGAGCTTCGATCGGCACTACGCGGTCAACGTGCGCGCCACCTGGCTGCTGCTGAAGGCCTTCGCCGAGCAGGTCGCCCCGGGCACGGACACCCCGGGCGGGGCGATGATCGCGTTGACCAGCGACCACACCGTCCACAACCTGCCCTACGGCGCGACCAAGGGGGCGCTGGACCGTCTGGTGCTGGCCGGCACCCATGAGCTCGCGGGTCGCGGGATCCGCACCAACGTCATCAACCCCGGACCGATCGACACCGGGTGGATGGATGACGAAGCGCGCGCAGCCTGCGAGGCGCAGACCCCCGGCGGCCAGATCGGCGGCACCGGCACCGTCGCGGATATGGTGCGGTTCCTGCTCTCGGAGCAGGGCGCCTGGATCCGGGGCCAGCTGCTGCACTCCAACGGCGGGTTCGCGACCCCGGCGCTCTGAGGCGCGCTCAGTCCTCCCGCGCGTCCTGCTGGGTGCGGACCGTGCCGCAGCGCCAGCAGGGGACGGACGGATCCTTCGCGCCCTCGCCCTCGGGCACGGCACCGCACTCCGGGCAGAGCAGGCCGATCCAGCATGCGGCCTCCCCGGCGGGGTCCTCCCGCTCGTTCTGCTCGTTCTGCTCGTCCATCACCGGCTCCTCGCGACGCGTGCCTCGAGGGTACGCCGCGCACGCTCGCCCCGCACCGGCGGCAGCAGACGCCCGCGGCGCGCGGCCAGGACGAGCATCACCACTCCTGCGGCCAGGCCCAGCAGCACGCTGACCAGGGAGCCCTCGATGCCCATCTCGCCGCCGGTCAGCCAGGCGGGGCCGTGCATCTGCGCGTTCAGCAGCCCGTTCTGGCGCCCCGTGCCGGAGACGGCCGAGGAGAAGATCCCCGCCTGCACCGTGTTCCAGGCGATGTGGAGACCGATCGCGAGCCACAGCCGGCGCGTCAGCAGGTAGGCGGCGCCCAGCAGGATCCCGGCCTCGATCACGAGGGCCAGGGCAGTGATGAGGGAGGCGCCGGGGTTCGTCAGATGGATCAGCCCGAACAGCAGCGAGCTGAGCGCGAGCGCGGCCCAGCTGCCCAGCCAGGCATCGAGCACGCGCAGCAGGACCCCGCGGAAGACGACCTCCTCGACCACCCCGGCACCGACCCCCATCGCGAGCGGGACCAGCAGCTGCGGGGAGGCTTCGAGGCCGGTGATCCGGTAGCCGCCGAACAGCGCGATCACCCCCACGCTGAGCGAGATCAGGCCCACGCCGAGCGCGAGACCGAGCCCCAGCTCGGCGAGCCTGCCCGGCCCGTGCAGGGTCAGGCCGGGCCGTCCTCCGAGGGGGCCGACGATCACCAGGAGCCCGACGAGCGCGACGAGGGCGCCGGCGCAGGCGCCGAGCAGCAGCCCCCAGCCGGTGGGGACGAGGCGGGCGACGAGCATCATCACGGCCTGCGCGAGGATGAACAGCGCGATGCCGGCGAGCAGCTGGAGCCCGCGACGGCGATCGCCGCGGTCGACGGGGAGAGGGAGAGATGTGTGCATGCCAGGAGCATGCGCGCTGGTCATGGCGGTGTCACGGGCCCGAGGCAGATCGTCGGGGCAGCCCGACGCCGCCCGTCCTGCCCGCCTCCTCCCCGGGGGCGGTGAGCAGGATGGCCCCCAGGAACGTCTCCGCGATGCCCGCCGAGAGGGCCCCCTCCGGTGAGGGTCAGAGCTGCCGGACTCCGGCGCGCCACACCTGATGGGTGAGCGGCATGCCGGGGCGGTAAGCGAGATGGATCGCCGCGGGTGCATCGAGGACGTGCAGGTCGGCGCGGGCGCCGACGGCGAGATGGCCGACGTCGCTGCGGCGCAGGGCGAGCGCCCCGCCGCGGGGGGCGGCGCGGATCGCCTCGGCCAGGGAGAGGTGCATCTGCAGCACAGCGGTCGCGACGCAGAAGCTCATGGCACTGGTGTAGCTGGTGCCGGGGTTGCAGTTGCTCGCGATCGCGACCGCGGCGCCCGCGTCGAGCAGGTCCCGGGCGGGGGCCAGCGGGGCACGGGTGGAGAGGTCGC
>JAAZLF010000339.1 GCA_012799425.1 Actinomycetales bacterium
CGAGCACGCCCGTCCAGCGCAGCCGGGCCTTCCGCAGCCGACCCCACGAGATCACCGGGCGCTCCACGAAGCGGAACAGCAGCCACGCCAGCGGCACTGCGACCGCGCCCAGCGCCAGCCGCATCCACAGCGGCAGCGGCTCATCGGAGAAAGCGACAGCCTGTGGGATCACCTGCAGCGGCCAGTGCACCAGGTACAGCGAGTAGGAGATCGCGCCGACGAACTGCATCGGCGCCACGCTCAGCACCCGGTTCGCGTGCAGGCGGCCGGGTGCGGCGCCACCGACGATCAGCGCCGCAGTGGCCAGCACCGGCAACGCGGCGCTCCACCCCGGGAAGGCGGTGCCCTCATCGAAGGTGACCACCACGAGCGCGAGGCCCACCAGGCCCGCCCAGGCCAGCAGGCCCGTGCGCTTCGCCCGCAGCCAGCGCACGCCGGAGCGCAGCAGGAAGGCGACCAGCGCCCCCGCACCGAGCTCCCAGGCCCGGGTGGGCAGGGAGAAGAAGGTCCACGGCTGGGAGACCTCCATCAGCAGCACGCAGGCCAGGAACGAGGCCGCGGTGAGCGCGGCCGCGCCGAGCATCAGCCGCCGCTCGCTGCGCCGGCACACCCAGAACCCGGCTGCCAAAAGCAGCGGCCAGAAGAGGTAGAACTGCTCCTCGATGCCGAGGGACCAGTAGTGCTGGAACACCGAAGGGGTGGATTCGGCGAGGTAGTTCGTGCCCTCCTGGGCGAAGAGGTAGTTCGGCACGTACAGCGCAGTCGCTGCGGCGCCCCGCAGAACATCCTGCATCAGCAGCGGGGACATCCAGATCCAGGCCGCCAGAGTGGTCAGCAGCGCGACCAGCAGCGCCGCGGGCAGGATGCGGCGCGCCCGCTTCGCGTAGAAGGCGCCGAAGCGGATCCTCCCGTCCCGTGCGAGCGATTCGAGCAGATGTGTGGTGATCAGGAAGCCCGAGATCACGAAGAACACGTCCACGCCCACGAAACCGCCCGAGAGCGCCGAGACGCCGGAGTGGTAGAGCAGCACCAGCATCACCGCGATCGCGCGCAGGCCCTGGATGTCAGGGCGGAAACCGGGCTTCGAGCGCGCGGTGTCCCGCGCATCGCTTCGGGGCAGTGCTGTCGCGGCAGGCGAGGTGTTCACGGACCGGGTCACGCCAGCACGATAACGAACCGGTAACGGGAGGGCGGAATCGGTGTGGCCCCTCTCCCTTCAGCAGCGAGAGCTCAGCCTGCCCGCCGGGCGTGGGTCAGTCGCCGGGCCACTCCCCGAAGGTCTTCTCGAAGGCGCGGGCTCCACCTCGATCCACGAGCGCCTTCACGGTGGCGTAGAGCGCCCCCTGAAGCGCTGCGGCGAGGACGATCTCCCGCAGCGGGAACTCGGACTCGAGAGCCTTGGGGGTGTCCTTCGAATGGGAGGGCGAGGCGACCTTCCAGATCTGCTTGAACAGCACCCCGGCGAGGGCGCCGCTGACGATGCCGCTCATGAGGCCGACGGGCCGGTAGAGGATCTTCGCGGAGGTGCTGGTGGACTTGCTGTGCGGCATGTGGGTCTCCTTCGTCGGGGCCGGGACGTGCGTCGGATGCGGGGCCGGGCGCGGCCGGGCGCGCCGGGATGTGCTCAGCCGCGCCGGCTGATCAGCAGGCCGACGGCGGCGAACAGCACCGCGCCGGTGGCGGCTGCCAGCAGCCCCGGCACGGGATTGTTCGGATCGGCCACCACGTGCCGGGCATGGTCGACCTGATCGCGGGCGCGTTCCTTGAGCTGTGCGACCTGCTGATCGGCCTGCGACTTCGGGTCGAGCTTCCCGGAGAGAGCCTCGACCGTCCGGCCCAGATCACGCCGGGTGCGGGCGATATCCGCCTCGATCTCCTCGGGGCTCGCCTCCTGGCCCGGCTCGGCGCGTGGACCGTCGGGCTCGA
>JAAZLF010000340.1 GCA_012799425.1 Actinomycetales bacterium
GCCGGGCCGCGTCGTCATGCGCCGGCGGAGTTTCAGAGCATCAGCGGCATATGCCGGCGCATGTCCTAGTACAGCAGGTAGCGGAAGCGGCCAGGGCCGCCCGCGCAGCAGGCCTGCGGGCGGAAGGCGCGCAGCCACATGAAGTCTCCCGCCTCGACCTCGACCCAGTCCTGGTTCAGCCGGTACACGGCCTTCCCCTCGAGCACATAGAGGCCGTGCTCCATGACGTGGGCCTCGGCGAAGGGGATGGTGCCGCCGGGTTCGAAGGTCACGATCGTGACGTGCATGTCGTGGCGGACGTCGTCGGGGTCGACGAAACAGCTGGTGGCCCAGGTGCCCTCTGTGCCGGGCATGGGGGCCCTCACGATGTCGCGCTCATTGGTCACGAACGGCTCCGGGGCCTCCAGCCCCTCGACGCGCTGGTAGCGCTTGCGAGGTCATCGCGATTGCACAGGGAGACGCGCGGGGTGACCTCGATCTTGCCGCCGAGGTGGATCAGGAAGGTGCGATCGGAGACCCTGCGGACGGTGACGTCGTCCTGCTGCTCGAGGGCGGTGACGACGCGGTCGCGGTGGCCCTCGTCGGAGACGTTGCAGCTGATGTCGACGATCAGGTGATCAGGGCGGGATTCGAGGATGCCGGAGTGCTCGAACGATCCAACAATACTGAAATTAGGCTTCCGCTATACGGATAGCATAAGCTTGTCGGAGCATTCGCAGACAGTGCTGAGGCGGCCCTGCCGTCCTGACAGACCTTGCCCGTGCCACGGCTTCCGGGGCGAGGGACGACAGCAGAGGAGACGCACGAGCCATGGCGACGAAGCAGAGCCCAGGAGGGGTGCAGTCCGTCGAACGGGCCTTCACGATCCTCGAGGTCATCACCGTCGCCGGCGGCGAGATGTCCCTCAGCGAGCTGTCCCACGCCGTCGACCTTCCGCTGCCCACGATCCACCGCCTGCTGCGCACGCTGGTCGAGCCCGGCTACATCCGCCAGCTCCCCAACCGCAGCTACGCGCTGGGCCCGCGACTGATCCCGCTGGGAGAGGCCGCCACGCGCCAGCTCGGACCCGCCAGCCGTCCGATCCTCAAGCGCCTCGCGGACGAGCTCGGCGAATCCGCGAACATGGCGGCGCTGGACAGCCAGATGATCGTCTACATCGGGCAGGTCCAGTCCAGCCGCTCGATGCGCATGTTCACCGAGGTGGGCCGCCGCGCGTACCCGCACGCCACGGGCGTGGGCAAAGCGATCCTGGCCACGATGCCCAACGCCGAGGTCGAGAAGATCGTCCGTGCGACGGGGATGCCGCAGCCCACCCCCAAGTCCGCCTCCACCCTGAAGGAGCTCTTCGAGCGTCTCGACGTGGTGCGCGAGCAGGGGTACGCCATCGACGACGAGGAGCAGGAGCTCGGCGTGCGCTGCTACGCGCTCGCGGTGCCCGGCGACCCCACGCGCATCGGCATCTCCGTCTCCGGCCCCAGCTCCCGCGTCGACGACGCCTTCGGCGAGAAGGCCGTGCCGCTGCTGCAGGCCGCCGCCGCCGAGATCGCCGACGAGGCCCGCGTCGGCGGCACCGCCGCCTCCTTCTGAGCGGCGGGCCGGGCGCGCCTCCGATGTCGAAGGATCAGATGTCGAAGAAGACGTAGCGGGCCACCAGCAGCAGCGCGACGATGTACAGGACCGGGTGCACCGAGCGCCAACCGCCGCTGAACACCTTGATCGCGCAGAAGCTGACCACTCCCGCACTCACGCCGTTGGCGATGGAGAACGTCAGCGGCATGACCAGGATAGCGAGGAACGA
>JAAZLF010000341.1 GCA_012799425.1 Actinomycetales bacterium
GCGCAGTACGGCATGCCGACCATGCACTACTTCTGGGTGGGCGCCGTCCCGGCGATGCTGTTCCTGGGCGTGGTGATGATGCCGTTCTACTACGGCTCCAAGGTGCGTTCGGTCCCCGAGTTCATGCGTATGCGCTTCGGCACCGGGGCCCACCTGGTGAACTCGATCAGCTTCGCGATCGCACAGCTGCTGATCGCCGGCGTGAACCTCTCGCTGCTGGCCACCATCGTCAACCGCCTGCTGGGCTGGCCGATGTGGGTGGGCCTCGTGCTCGCCGCCGCGTTCGTGCTGTTCTACATCACCGTCGGCGGCCTCTCCGCCGCGATCTACAACGAGGTGCTGCAGTTCTTCGTGATCGTCGCGGCGCTGCTGCCGCTGACCCTCATCGGCCTCCACCGCGTGGGCGGCTGGAGCGGCATGAAGGAGCGCATCACCGGTGACGGCGTGGGCGGCGCCGAGCAGCTGCACACCTGGCCCGGCCAGGCCCTGTCCGGCTTCGACAGCCCCGTGCTGTCCGTCGTCGGCATCGTGTTCGGCCTCGGCTTCGTGCTCTCCTTCGGCTACTGGACCACCAACTTCGTCGAGGTCCAGCGCGCGATGGCCTCGAAGTCCATCACCGCCGCCCGCATGACCCCGATCATCGGCGCGTTCCCGAAGATGCTGATCCCCTTCATCGTGATCGTGCCCGGCATGATCGCCGCAGTCCTGGTGGGCGAGCTCGCCGAGTTCAAGCAGCTCGCAGTCGGCGGGGACTCCGCCGGGGCCGCCGCCACCGGCGTCACCTACAACGACGCCCTGCTGCTGCTGATGCGCGACGTGCTCCCCAACGGCCTGCTGGGTGTGGCGATCGCCGGCCTGCTGGCCGCGTTCATGGCCGGCATGGCCGCGAACATCTCCGCCTTCAACACCGTGGTCACCTACGACCTGTACGAGCAGTACGCGAAGAAGGGCGCCCCCGACTCGCACTACACCCTCGTGGGCCGCATCGCGACCGCCGCAGCGTGCGTGATCGCGATCTTCACCGCGCTGATCGCGGGACAGTTCTCGAACCTGATGGACTACCTTCAGACCCTCTTCGGGTTCTTCAACGCTCCGCTGTTCGCGACGTTCATCCTCGGCATGTTCTGGAAGCGGATGACCCCGGCCGCCGGCTGGGCCGGTCTGGTCTCGGGCACCCTCGCCGCGGTGGCGCTGTGGTCCGCCTCCACCTTCTTCGGCGTCTTCGAGCTGCCCGGCCAGGGCCTCGCCTTCGTCAGCGCCGCGACCGCGTTCGCGGTCGACATCGTGGTCTCGGTGATCGTCACCCAGTTCACCGCCCCCAAGCCCGCGCTGGAGCTGAAGGGCCTGGTCTACTCGGAGACCCCGAAGGCCGATCTGGTCGACCCCGAGGCGAAGGACCTGCCCTTCTGGCGCCGTCCCGCCCCCATGGCCGGAATCGCCCTGGTCCTGGTCATCATCCTGAACATCGTCTTCGCCTGAGCGCGGACGGAGGAGAACACCCATGAGTGCACACGAGGATCAGACCCCGGGCGAGCAGAACGCCGCCGGATCTGCCCACGCCCCCGCAGTCCCCGAGGATGCGACAGTCCAGACCGCCGGCGCCTTCGACATCCGCAACTTCATCGGCATCCTGCTGGGCCTGTTCGGCCTGGTGCTGCTGGGGGCGGGCGTCTTCGCCTTCTCCCCGGACGAGGCCGCGAAGACCGGCGGCGTCAACGCCAACCTGTGGGCGGGCGCGGCGATGGTGGTCGTCGGAGTCCTGTTCATCGTCTGGACGAAGGTGGACCCGATCCGCATGGTCGTCCGGGACAACGAGGACGGCGCCGAGGAGCCCCGCGACATCGCTGCGATCGACTGAGCCGGGGCGCACCGGACCGGGTGCGGTCCCGTGCCAGGGCACGCCCGGACGCGCCCGGCACCCTTCACCGAGACCACCGAAACCTGTCAATTCCGGCAGGTATCGGTGGTCTCGCGCGTCGCTCCCCTGCGTGTTCGGGCATCCAGCCCGGCAGAGAGCCCGGCAGCGAACCCGGCAGAGAGCTCGGCAGAGAGCCCAGCAGAGAGCCCGGCCAAGAGATCGGCCCAGGGAGAGGGCCCAGCAGCTCTCGCATAGCATCGGGGCCGATGCCGCATCCGACGAAGGAGCTCGAGTGACCGATCAGCACAGCCCCACCAGCCACGACGAGCGCACGGCCCCCGGCCCGTCGGCCGCGGAGACGCCCACCCCCGAGGACCACCTGGTCACCACCTTGCACTCGCTGTCCCTGACGGACGGCGCACTGGACTACACCGCGACCGCCGGCACCGTGGTGCTGAAGGAGGAGCCGGAGGGCGAGCAGTACGGGCGCGGCGCCGCCCACGCAGAGCTGTTCTCGGTCTCCTACATCGCCCAGGGCATCGGCGGCGACCAGCCGCGTCCGGTGGTGTTCGCCTTCAACGGCGGACCGGGCGCCTCGACGGTGTGGCTGCATCTGGGGCTGCTGGGGCCGCGCCGCGTGGACTCGGGCGATGCCGGCGCCCCGGCCGCTCCTCCGCACCGGCTGCTGGACAACCACGAGACGATCCTCAAGGACGCGGATCTGGTGGTGGTCGATGCGATGACGACGGGCTACTCCCGCCCTGCGCCGGGTCAGAAGCCCGACCGCCACCACGGCCTCGCGGCGGACCGCGACCTCATCGCCTCCTTCGTGATCGACTGGCTCAGCCGCCATCAGCGCTGGACCTCGCCGATCTACCTGGCCGGCGAGTCCTACGGCACCACCCGCGCCTCGGCCGTGGCCGCGCATCTGATGGACCGCTACTACGTGGCGATCGCCGGGATCGCGCTGATCTCCCCCGTGCTCGACTTCGGCACCATCAGCTTCGATCCCGCCAATGACCGCCCCTACATCCACTACCTGCCCACCTATGCCGCGATCGCCCACGCGCACGGCAAGCACGAGGACCGGCTGCTGCAGGACGTGGTCGACGAGGCCGAGGCCTTCGCGGAGCAGGAATATCCGGCGCTGCTGGCCGCCGGCCTGCGGCTCGCCCCGGAGCAGAAGCAGGAGGCGGCCGCCCGGATCGGTGCCCTCATCGGGGTGGATCCCGACTGGGTCGAGCGAGCGGATCTGCGCGTGGAGCACATGGCATTCCTCGCCGAGCTGCTGCGCGACCGCGGCCTGGTCACCGGCCGCATCGACGGTCGCTTCACCGCCCCGGCCGGGGACGGCAGCGCCCCACGGATGGAGACCGATCCGTCGATCGATCAGCTCGCACCCTCCTACACCGCGGCGATCAACCAGTACCTGCGCGGCGAGCTCGAGTTCTCCTCCGACGTGGTCTACGAGATCATGTCCGGCCGCGTGCACCCGTGGAGCTACAAGGATTTCGAGAACCGCTCCGTGGAAGTCGCCTCGGACCTGTCGCGGCTGCTGCGCAAGTCCCCGCACACGCGCGTGCTGGTCTCCCACGGCTACCACGATGCCGCGACCCCGTTCCACGCGAGCGAGCACGTGCTCGCGCAGCTGGCGATCCCGCGCGAGGACTACACCGAGCGGATCCGCATCGAGTACTACGAGGCGGGGCACATGATGTACTGCCACGAGCCCAGCCGACTCGCCCTGGCGCAGCACCTGTCCGAGTTCGTCACCGGTGCGGAGCCCGAGGGCGCAGGCGCCGACGAAGCCGGGGCCGACCCGGCGGAGGCCGACGCAGCGGGGGCCGACCCGGCGGGGGCCGACGCAGCGGGGGCCGACCCGGCTGGGGCAGATCCAGCCGAGTGACCTGGGCGGACAGCCGGGGCCGGCCCATCACATCGACTCCGCCCGCCCAGCCGTGAGTTCCGTACGTCTCGGAGCCCCGGAACCGTACACATCCCACGACTCGATCAGCCGTCACCACCGGCCCACGACTCGATCAGCCGTCACCATCGGCCTCCCTCCGCGCGCGCCGACCGAGCAGCAGGAACAGCAGGGCGGCCACCACCGTCACCGCGGGCCAGACGATCAGGGGTGCCATCATGCCGGCGATATCCGCCAGCAGTCCGCCGCCGAGCGCCGCGATCGGCACCGCGCCCATCGTGAGCATCCTCCGCGCGGCGGCGGTGCGGCCGAGGGCGGAGGGGTCCACCGCTGCGGCGGCATACGCACCACCGGCGATGTTCGTGATCGTCAGGGTGATCGACCACAGCGCGCTGAACGCTCCCATCACCACGTATCCGGCCCCGGGGAACAGCAGGGCGAGCAAGGGAAGCGCGGCGACCGCAGACTGCACCACTGCGCCGACGCCGAAGATGGTCCGCACAGGCAGGGCACGGACGATCCGCGGCGCGACCGCAGCCGCTGCCAGCCCTGAGAGGGCGGCGATCGTGCCGAGCAGGCCATAGAACAGGATCCCGAGATCGAGGAGACGCAGCACCAGGATCGATTCGACCGAATCACCGATCGCGAGACCGATGTTCCCCGCCATGACCAGAAGAGTCGTCGCGAGCAACGTACGGTCGCGGACCATCAGCGCGAACCCGTGGCCGAGCGAGCCCTCCCGTGACGACTGCGAGGCCCTCGGCTCCGTCTCCTGAGCTCCGGCGACCGGCTCCCCAGCGCGGCGCGGCACCGTGAGCAGGGAGGCGGCCGGCACGAGCGCGAGCACGAAGAGCACGAGCGCCAGTGCGAGAGGGATGGTCTCGGTCCCCAGCGCCAGCAGTGCACCGGCGACAGCGGGGGCGATGACCCCCGCGACACGGTCTGCCGCCGTCATCCGCGCGACCAGATCCGCGATGCGATCCTTTGAACCGACCAGCATCGGGGTGATCGCCACCTGAGCGTTCTCGGAGGCGACGACGGCGATGCCCATCGCCGTGACCACCACCATCGCGGCCGCGGCGTTCAAGTGCCCCCACATCGCGGCTATCGAGGTGACGAGGGCGAGCCCGGTCTTCAGGGCGAGGGAGAGGATCAGGATCCGTGCGGCGCCGACCCGGTCCACGAGGGCGCCGATCGGCACCACCAGGACGAGGAAGGAGAGGGTGCCGAGCGCGTTGAGGAGACCGACCTGGGTGGCGCTGAACCCCAGGACCGTGACGACGATGACGGAGAGCGCCGTCGAGTAGAGCTGGTGCCCGGTCGCGTCGCTGGCGTTGGAGAAGAGGGCGCGTCGGGGCAGGGAGGAGTGCACGTGGGTGTTCACGGTGTGTACGACTTTCGAGGAGAGCTGACGGCGTCACGAAGTCGGCGCACGCGTCATCGCGTGCGCCTGCTGCGGCAGCTCTCAGGCGGAGAGTCGGGGTACGTAGAACACGGGTCGGACCCTACCTCTCCTCGACCGTCCGCTCCACGAAGCATGTCGCCCGCGGGCCATCCGTGGTTCCCCGGTTCCGTGTTTTCCCGGTTCCGTGTTTCCCCGGTAGAGCGCCGGAACGGGCCTGTCCCGTGATGGACTGGAGGCATGGCCGCACCGTTCATCGAGGATCATGCACTGCTCTCCGACCAGCGCGGCACGGCGCTGGTCACACGCGACGGGGACGTGAACTGGCTGTGCCTGCCGCGCTTCGACTCCGATGCGATGTTCTGCTCCCTGCTGGGGGAGGATTCGCACGGCCACTGGTCGCTGCGGATCGCGGGGGGCGAGGTGGTCTCGCGCCGCTACCTGCCGGGCACCATGGTGCTCGAGACGCAGTGGCGCTCCCCCACCGGCACCGCGACGGTCACCGAGTTCATGCCGATCGCCGGCGAGGACGCCTCCACCCCCGACGCCCGCCACGGCGCCTCCGCCATGCCGGGCGAGGGGCCGCGCGACCCCAGTGACGCGGACGGTGCCAGCACCACGGGTGTCGCCAGCGGGGCGGGCGGCTCGGGTGAGGACGGAGGTGAGGCGACGGGCTCCGCCTCCGGCACGCCACCGGGCTCCGCGACCTCTCTGCGCGGGGATGTCGAGGACCATGCCGACCTGTTCCGCCTGGTCACCTGCACCAGCGGCGAGGTCGAGGTGGTCCAGGAGCTGCGGATCCGCTTCGAGTACGGCCAGGCCGTGCCCTGGGTGCGCAAGGGCCAGGACCTCGGCGGGGAGCCGGTGCTGATCGCGATCGCCGGCGGTGACGGCGTGGCGCTGCACGGCCCCGCCCTCACCGCCGGCGAGGACCGCTCCCACCAGGGCCGCCACCCGCTTCGTGCCGGCGAGGAGACGGCCTGGTTCCTCACCTGGTTCCCGTCCTGGCTCGAGGTGCCGCCCGCTCGGGACCCGCGCACCGAGCTGGAGCGCACCTGCGCCCAGTGGACGGACTGGCTGGGGCAGGTGCGCGTGGACGAGGAGCACGCGGCACCGGTGGCCCGCTCCCTGCTGGTGCTGCGGGCGCTGACCCATCGCCGCACCGGCGGCATGGTCGCCGCAGCCACGACCAGCCTGCCCGAGGACTTCGGCGGGGAGCGCAACTGGGACTACCGCTACTGCTGGCTGCGCGATGCCGCGCTGTCCCTCGAGGCGCTGCTGACGCACGGCCACGTGGACGCGGCCGCCGGGTGGCGCGAATGGTTGCTGCGGGCGATCGCGGGGGATCCCGAGCGTCTGCAGATCATGTATTCGATCACCGGGGACCGGAACCTGCCCGAGCAGGAGCTCGAGCATCTTCCCGGATACGAGGGCTCGCTCCCGGTGCGGATCGGCAACGGTGCCGCCGCGCAGTTCCAGGCCGACGTGGTGGGCGAGGTGATGATCGCGCTGTCGATGATGCGGGAGGCCGGCGTCGAGGAGACGCAGTGGTCCTGGCCTCTGCAGAAGGCGCTGGTGCGTTTCACGATCGACCGCCTGGACGAGCCCGATCAGGGCATCTGGGAGATGCGCGGTGAGCCGGCGTTCTTCACCCACGGCCGGGTGATGGTGTGGGCGGTGTTCGATCGCGCGATCGACGCGGTGCGCAGCCATGGCCTGCCGGTGGATGCCGAGGAGCTGGCCCGGTGGGAGCGGCTGCGGGAGCAGGTCCGCACCGAGGTGCTCGAGCGCGGGGTGGGCGAGGACGGCGCCTTCACCCAGACTTACGGCTCCCGTGAGGTGGACGCCTCGCTGCTGCAGATCCCGCACACCGGCTTCGTGCCGGCGGATGATCCGCGGATGCTCGCCACCGTGGCCCGGATCGAGCAGGACCTGCACGTGGCCGATGGCCTGATCCTGCGCTATCGCACCCACGGCCAGGACGGCCTGAGCGGTGACGAGCACCCCTTCCTGGTGTGCTGCTTCTGGCTGGTCGAGCAGTACGCCGCCTCCGGACGCGTCGAGGATGCCGAGAGGCTGCTGGGCACCCTGCTGGCGTGCACGAACGACCTGCATCTGATGGCCGAGGAGTACGACGCCGGCGCCCGCCGCATGGCCGGGAACTTCCCGCAGGCCTTCAGCCACCTGGGCCTGATCCGTGCCGTGGACGCGCTGGCCGCCGCCCACGGGTGAACCGGTCCGGGCCGGACGGTCGGCGAGCACGCCCCACACCGGGCCCGGGTGCAGACTGGGAGCGGACCCCACCACCGCAGGAGGATGCACCGATGGCCGACCGTCCCGCTCTGACCCCCGCCCGTGTCTCCGCGCTGCTCGAGCGCACGCCGCGCAGCTCCTTCGTGGGCGGTCGCTTCCTCGGCGGCACGCCCTCCCTCGAGGTCATCGACCCCGCGACCGGCGCCGCGCTCACGCAGGTGGTCGACGCCGACGCCGCGGCCGTCGGCCTCCGGGCTCTCGAGGCCGCGCACACCGCCCAGCAGGGCTGGGCCGCGACCACACCGCGGGAGCGCTCGGAGATTCTGCGCCGCGCCTACGAGCTGTGCCATGAGCGCGCGGATGATCTCGCGGCGCTGATGACGCTCGAGATGGGCAAGCCGCTCGCGGAGTCCTACGGCGAGGTCACCTACGGCGCGGAGTTCCTGCGCTGGTTCAGCGAGGAGGCGGTGCGCCTTCCCGGCCGTTTCCGGCACGCCCCGGCGGCCGACGAGGCGATCATGACGGTGGCGCGGCCCGTGGGGCCCTCGCTGCTGATCACGCCGTGGAACTTCCCGCTGTCGATGGGCACCCGCAAGATCGCGCCGGCCCTCGCGGCCGGCTGCACCGTGGTGCTCAAGCCCGCGCAGAAGACCCCTCTGACCTCACTGGCGCTGATGGCGATCCTCGCCGAGGCGGGCGTCCCCGACGGGGTGGTGAACTGCGTGGTCACGAGCGATTCGAAGGGGCTGTCCTCCACGCTGATGGCCGATCCACGGCTGCGGAAGGTCTCCTTCACCGGCTCCACCTCGGTGGGGCGCACCCTCATCGCGCAGTCCGCCGAGCATGTGCTGAAGACGTCCATGGAGCTGGGCGGCAACGCCCCGTTCCTGGTGCTCCCTTCTGCGGACGTCGAGACCGCGGTGGATGCCGCGATGCTCGCGAAGTTCCGCAACAACGGCGAGGCGTGCACCGCCGCGAACCGCTTCTACGTCCATTCCGCGGTCGCCGAGGAGTTCACCCGCCGTCTGGTCGAGCGGACCGAGCAGCTGGTCCTGGGACCGGGCGCGGCCGAGGGCACCACGCTCGGCCCGCTGATCGACGAGGAGGCGGTCGCGAAGGTCCAGGAGCTCGCGGATGATGCGATCGAGCGCGGTGCCCGTGTGCTCACCGGCGGCGGGCGCGGGGACGGCGAGGGCTTCTTCCACCAGGCCACCGTGCTGGCCGGGGTCCCCCTCGATGCGCGGGTGCACCGCGAGGAGATCTTCGGCCCGCTCGCGCCGCTCACCGTGCTCGAGGACATCGATCAGATGGTCGACGCCGCGAACGACACCGAGTTCGGGTTGATGGCGTACGTGGCCGGGGAGGATCTGCGCGAGGTCACCGAGGCGACCTCCCGGCTCGAATCGGGGATCGTCGCGGTGAACCTCGGGGTCGCCTCGGACCCGTCGGCCCCCTTCGGCGGGGTCAAGGAATCCGGGCTGGGCAGGGAGGGTTCGCATGACGGGATCGCCGAGTTCCTGGAGACGACGTACGTGCGTATGCCCCTGTGACCAGTGCCGATAACGGCCGGGAGGCTGCTTTCCAGTGCATGGACAGCGTGCGACGAATTCTCGAACAATCTCAGCAATCGATTGCGGGCACCCCTCGGAATCGCTACGGTCGACGCGGAACGTCCCATCCCCGCCACCCACGCCGACGTCCGTAGCCGGACACGGCACTAGGAGTTCGACGTGCGCACCCTCTCCCGCTCTGCAGTCGCCCTGTCCACCATGGCGCTGGCCTCCGCCGGCCTCGCCTTCGGTGCAGGCAGCGCCGGCGCAGCCCTGACCACCCTCTGCGACGGAGAGGCCTCGGACGTCACCGTTCCCGGCGACCTCCGCGTCGCCAAGGACACCTCCTGCAACCTCACCGGCGTGACCGTCGAGGGTGAGATCCGTGTCCAGTCCGGCGGCGATCTGCTGGTCACCGACTCCACGATCGAGGGTCGCGTGGTGGTGCAGTCCGACGGCTACTTCGATGCGACCGGCACCGCCATCGGCGGGAACGTCATCTCCCAGGGCGGTTACGGCGTCTATCTCGACGAGTCCGCGGTGGCCGGGAACTACCTCGGCCGCGAGGGCGAGGACGTCGATCCCTTCCTGTACTCGTACGACAGCGCGATCGATGGTCGCGTGGCCGTGGAGCAGGGGCTCGTGCACCTCGAGACCGTGACCGTGGGCGGCCACCTCACCAGCGAGGACTCGCTCTACACCGACATCATCGACTCCACCCTCTCGCGCAGCCTCACCGTGACCGGTGCGACCGAGGGCGCCGCGCTGTGCGGCAGCGAGGTCGACGGCGATGCCGAGTTCACCGGCAACGGCGGCGTGCAGATCGGTACCGGCGGCAGCCTCATCGACTGCGGCGACGCCAACTACCTCGGCGGCGACCTGACCGTCGCGGACAACACCCACGGGACGGACGTCAGCGGTGCGATCATCCGCGGCGACCTCGCCGGCGAGGGCAACTCCCCCGCCCCCACCGGGGCCGACAACAGGGTGCGCGGTGAATCCACCGGCCAGTTCGCCGAGCTCGCCCCGGCCGCCCGCACCATGAGCGCCCAGTCCTCCGCCGAGGACCACAAGCAGGACCTCGAGGACAAGCGTGCCGAGCGCCGCGGCGCCGCCGAGGACGCCGCCGAGGAGTCGGGCCCGGCGAACCTGCGCTGATCCTTCGGACGCGGTCGGCGC
>JAAZLF010000342.1 GCA_012799425.1 Actinomycetales bacterium
CGAGGCGCGGCGGGCCGTGGGGCAGATCGCGTGTGAGGCGGAAGGCGGCGGGCTCGTCGGGCAGCGGATCGACGTGCCCGATCAGCCCCGCGACCAGGTCCCGGGGCACGCGCCGCAGCCCGAGTGCCGCGGCATGTTCGGCGCTGCGCCGCGCGCGTGCCGCGGGGCGGTCCCGGAGCTTCACCCGCAGCCCGGAGCGGATCAGGATCCGGGTCAGCTCGCCGTCGCCCACGAAGCGCACCCCGGCCTGTGACAGCCCCTCGCGCGCCGAGGCGGGCCAGTCGTAGTGGTCGAGGTCGAAGGAGCGGGGAGGCAGTCCGGCCCGTGCCGCGGCCTCGTGCAGCTCCTCGAGCGAGGCGTCGGAGATCAGGTGGCCCCAGAGCATGCCGTGACGGGGCCAGCGCGGTGCATCGGCGTAGACCGTCACGGGCGGGCTCCTCTCCGGGGGCCGGCTGCGGCAGCGGGCGTGCCGTGCGGGGCGGTCGAGCCCGCCAGGAGGCGCAGCAGGTGCTCGAGGGGGCCGCGCCGACGATGGGCATGCAGGGCCCAGGCCAGCGGGATCATCGTGATCCAGGTCAGCAGCACGATGCTCGCGGCGCCCGCGGTGCCGAGCCGCGCGCCGAGGTCGAGGCCGTAGGGCGGGAAGAGCGCCAGGAACACGACCGACTGGCCGATGTAGGCGCTGAGCGATGCCGCACCGAGCGCCTCGATGCCCCGCATCCCCACTCCTGACAGGTGCTCTCCGCGGCGCGCTCCCCTCGCGCTGCGCCGGCGCACGGTCTCGGCGAGCAGTGCGGCGCCGGCGGCCAGGCCCAGAGCGAAGGCGAGGCCGCTGTACTGGTGGAGCACTCCGAGCGTGCCGAGCACGAGCACCGCGGTCAGCGGGACCGCGCCGAGCAGGCCGACGAGCAGGCCCCAGCGGGTCAGAGGCGCCAGGAGGTCGCGGTTCGCCTGCACCTGCTCGAGCAGACGCAGGCGCGCTGCGATCGCGCCGATCGCCATCGGGGTGAGCAGGCCGAGGTCCAGCAGCGGGGTGAGCACGAGGCCGCGCAGCACCTCGCGGGTGCGCAGCTCGAGCCCGGTGAGGTAATCGGGGGCAGAGGCGGCGGCGTACCCGTCGCCGCCTCCCAGCCCGATGACGGCGTCCGACCAGCCCCACAGGCCCAGTGCGGGCAGCGCGAGCACGGCGGCGATCGGCATCACGATGCGGCGCCGGGTCATCAGCAGCACCGTGAGCATGCCGATCAGCGCGTAGGCGACGAGGATGTCGCCGCTGAACAGCAGGATGCCGTGCAGCAGTCCGATCACGAGCAGCACCAGGTGGCGGCGCAGCATGCGCAGCACGAAGCGGCGCGCCGTCTCGCCCCGCTCCTGGGAGCGGCGGTGCAGGATCCCGATGCCGTAGCCGAACAGCAGCGCGAACAGCGGAAACCCGCGATTGTCGGCGGTCAGGGCGATGAGCACATCCACCGCACGGTCCAGGGCGGTGGCGTCGGCCTGCTTCAGCAGCACGCTCCACTGCGAGCCGTGCAGCCATCCCACGGTGTTCGCCAGCGCGATGCCCAGCAGCGCGATGCCGCGGGCGAGGTCCGGCCCGCCGGCACGCTGTGACAGGGGGACGGAGCTCATCACCGCGCCCGCCGCGGCAGGGGGCGTGCGGCGCTGCCGGCGGGGCGGGTGCTCATACGGGCCATGTTCCCACAGCGCGCTGGTCAGGCGCGGCGCACCCAGCGGCGGGAGCGGAGTGCCAGCGCGGTGATCCCGCCGCCGAGGGTGAGGAGCAGCGCCGTCCCCTGGGCGATCCTCTCAGCGAGCACGAAACGGGTGCCGAGCGCGTCGTCGATGCCGTTGCTCAGCAGAATATGGCTGGCCAGCATCACC
>JAAZLF010000343.1 GCA_012799425.1 Actinomycetales bacterium
CCTCCAGAAGCTTCTCGGCATCCTCCTGGGTGATGCCGAGCTGCACGGCGATCGATGTCGCCGCCGCCGCCGGCTCCTCATTCATCAGCCGCGTCCCCTCCGCCTGCACGAGCGTCCACATCTTCACGAACTCGGGATTCTCCGAGATGAAGGAGCTGGTTCCCGCGATCAGGTCATAGGTGGGAGCGCCCAGGCCTGCGCTGTCCTCGCTGGAGAGGATCGTGTGCCCTTCCGCCGCGAGAAGCTCGGAGAGAGTCGGCTCCCACACCCAGGCGGCGTCGATCTCGTCCCGCTGCCAGGCGGCGAGGATCGCATCGGTGGCGAGGTTGATGACCCGCACCTCGCCGATCAGGCCCTCCTCGCCGAGCGCGGTGAGCAGGGAGTAGTGGGCGGTCGATCCGAAGGGGACGCCGATCGTCTTCCCGGCCAGGTCAGAGAGCGTCTCGACGCCCGGATCCTTGACCACGAGGGACTCCGCATCGCCGATCACGTCGCTGATCCAGAGCACTTTGACGTCCTTGGACAGCGGGGGCGAGGCGGACTTGACGGCGGGACTGGAGCCCACCTGGGAGATGTCCAGCGAATTCGAGCCGAACGCCTGGATCACGTCGCCGCCGGAGTTCATCTTCATCCAGGAGATGTCCGCCTCCGGCATGCACCGCTCCAGCAACTGGAGATCCTTGACGACCAGGTCACCGTTGGGGATCGCCTGCCATGCGATCCGCGCGGAGGTGGTGATGCTGGAGTCGGGGTCGACGGGGCATGCGACCTCTCCGGAGAAGTTGTCCGGGTGTGTGGTGCGGCCGGACTGGACGCAGCCGCTCAGTGCCAGGGCGATCCCCAGCGAGGCTGCAGCGAGACGGAGCGCCGTCGCGTGCGCTCGGTTGGAAGGAATTGTGCTCACGTCGGTCAGACCTTTCCGTGCCAGGGCACCAGGCGATCGCCGAGCCACCGGATGGCGGCGTCGAGGGCGACGGCGACGATGCCGATCACGATGATGCAGGCGATGGTCAGGGCGGTGTTCAGCTGTGTTCCCGAGATATAGGCGAGACCGCCGATGCCGGGGATCCCGTTGTTGAGCTCGGCCGCGACGACGGTGGTCCAGGCGAATCCGACGGCCAGGCGGACCCCGGAGAAGATCGAGGCGGTGGCGGCCGGGAACACGACGAAGCGTGCGACCTGGGTGGACCCGGCACCCATGCTCTGCGCGGCCGAGACGTAGTCGCCCCGCACACCGCGCACCCCGTCGATCGTCGCGATGACGATCGGTGGGAAGGCTGCGAGGAACAGGAGCAGGTACTTCGAGGTGTCGCCGATGCCGACCCACACGATGATCAGGCCGATGTAGCCCAGCGGCGGCAGCGCCCGCAGGAAGTTCAGGTATGGGGCGAGAGCCGTGTTGGCGGGCTCCCACATGCTCATCAGGAAGCCGAAGGCGATGCCGGCGACGGCGGCGAGGGGGACACCCACGCCGATCCGCTGGAGCGAGGCGATCAGGTGTTCCCACAGGTAGTAGTTCTGCACGCCGCACAC
>JAAZLF010000344.1 GCA_012799425.1 Actinomycetales bacterium
CTCCGCCCCGGGCCGCAGCGGGAAACCGCCGATGCTGGCCCCGTGCGCGGTGCCCACGAAGGCCACGACGTCCGCCACATGGCGATGGGCCTCATCGCCCCTGCCGAGGAATCCCGCCCCGGCGTAGCCGCCCAGCCTGCGCCCGCTGCTGCGCTCGGCGGCGACGGCGACGGCGTCCAGCTGCTTGGCGCTGGACCGCAGGCGCCGAGCGATCCGTCCCATCTGCGGGTACTGCTCAAGGGTCCAGCGCTCATGGATCCCCTGGACCCTCTCGCGCAGGGAGGGGTCCTCGACCCGCGTGGCGTCCACGAGGGAGTTCGCCAGTCGCAGTCGCAGGATGGTGAGCCGGTCCGCGGCACGTCGCAGGGCATCGGCCCGGCCGCGCAGCTCACGCGGATCCGCGTTCATCGGCCTTCTCCTTCCCCCGGCGCTCCGGCACGGGGGTGCCGGCCTCGGCCGTGCGATCGGGTGCGTTCATCGTAGATGTTGACCGCGACGGCGTCTTCAGCCAGTCGTCCAGGATCGCCACGGCGCTCGACCTGGCGTCAGCGTCGGAGAGGAAGACGTCGTGGCGGGCTCCCTCGACGGGTTCGATCCGCACCTCGGGCCCGAGCCTCGCGGCGGCGGCGGCCAGGGATCTGATGTCGAGCACCGAATCGGCGCGCCGCATCTCCTCGGTGAACCGCGGACCGATCCGGCTGCGTGCCGAGTGCAGCACGAGCACCGGGATGCTCAGCGGGCCGGCGGCGGCAAGGCGCCGCTGACCGTCGATGATGGCTGAGAGGGTCGTCGCCGGGAGCCGATGCCCGCCGGCGGGCTTGAGGGTGAGGTCGTAGTCGTGGGGCCCGCCGAAGTCGCGGTGCGTGGTGCGGGCATAGTGGTCGCTGCCGAAGGGGAGGATGGGGCGCTGCCGGAGCCGATCGGCGAGCAGGCGCACCGGGGCTTCCGCGAGCGAGCGCGTGACCGGCCCCAGATGCATCTCGAGCCAGGGGGAGTTCAGGGCGATGCCGCGGACCGTGCCGGGGCTGCGCTGC
The DNA here is from genome assembly GCA_012799425.1 of Actinomycetales bacterium. Taxonomy (GTDB): domain Bacteria; phylum Actinomycetota; class Actinomycetes; order Actinomycetales; family Dermabacteraceae; genus Brachybacterium. The sequence continues at coordinate 1,035 of JAAZLF010000344.1, forward strand.
GCCCAGAGCGCCGCGATGAGCCCTCCGGTGGAGTGCGCCAGCAGGATCGGCGGACGCTCCCGGCCGATGATCCGCAGCGAGGCCCCGATCTCCGCGTCGTAGCGGTTGAGGTGATCGATCGCGGTGGCGGTCTGCCCGGGCAGCAGGCTGCGTCCGTACTTGCGCAGGTCGAGCCCCCACACGTCGTGCCCGCTGTGCCCGAGCTGCTCCATGAGGTCGCGATCGAAGACGTAGTCGGACCAGCCGTGCATCATCAGTATCGGGGGCTTCTCGGCGCCCGGGGGGCCCACCACCCCCGCCCCGGTCGGCACGCGGTGGACCAGGGTGGCGATCAGAGGGCCTTCCTCGTCCGCGCCGAGGTCGATGCGATGGGCCGTGTACCCCTCCCCCAGGATCCGGTCGGTGCTCACTCGTCCTTGGTGCTCTCCTGAAGGAGTTCGACGACCTCATCGCGACGGTACCGGCGGTGACCGCCGAGGGTGCGCATGTAGGTGAGCTTGCCCGCCTGGGCCCAGCGCGTGACGGTCTTGGGATCGACGTGGAACATCTTGGCGACCTCGGCCGGGGTCAGCAGCTCCGTGGCGTCCTCATCGCCCGCGCTGTGGTGCTCCGTGGATCCGTTCATGGGGCGTGCGACCTTTCACTGCGGGGGTCAGGGAGCGCATGCGCGCTCCGTGCTGGAGGTGCGTGCGGGTTCCGGATTCCAGACTACTCGGTAAGGTCGCGACTGCGGCGAACGTCTCGCCGGGATCGGGCTGAGTCCGATGCCGCAGCGCCGCCGGTGGGGCGTCTGCGCGGCGCTCCTCCGGCGCCCGGAAGGGATGTCCGGCACGTCTCACTCCTCGGGGTTCGCCGGACAGCAGCACGAGCATGTACCCTGGGCATCCGAAACTAATGCCATCTTCCGGGTCGACAAGAACGCCCGGCAGCCGATGCACAGGGGGTCAGATCCATGGGTCGCGGCCGACAGAAAGCCAAGCACACCAAGGTGGCACGGGACCTCAAGTACTACA
>JAAZLF010000345.1 GCA_012799425.1 Actinomycetales bacterium
ACCGGGCATCGCCTGGGCGACCGCACCGACGCCACCCGCTTCGAGCCGGTGCCGCTGGATTCCCCCGGCGTGTACGGCGCGATGGCCGGCCTGTTCTCCACCGTCGACGACGTCGCCGCCTGGGTGCGGTTCCTCGCCGCTGCCGACGCCCCCGACGCCGCGCAGCGCGAGAGGGGCCCGCTCGCCATCGCCTCCCGCCGCGAGATGCAGCAGCTGCACCGCCATCAGGTGCTCGCCGCGCTGCCGGTGGATCTCGACGACCCCGCGGGCGTCTCCCCCGGCTTCGACCGGGTGCGCGGCTACGGCTTCGGGCTGGTCATCGAGCATTTCCCGGATCTCGGGCAGGTCGTCTCCCATTCGGGCGGCTATCCCGGATACGGCTCCTTCATGGTCTGGCACCGCGATTCCGGCGTGGGAGTGGTGGCACTGGCGAACTCGAAGTACGCCCCCGCCACATCGCTGTCGATGCAGGCGCTGCGCCTGCTGCAGCGGGAGGTGCCAGGGCTGCTGGCGCGCCGTCCGGTGGAGGCGGCGCCCCGCACGCTCGAGGCGGCCGAGGCGGCGCTGCAATGGCTGCGCACGGGCGACGACGCGATCGCCGGGGCCTGGTTCGCGGACTCCATGGACCTCGACGTGCCGCGCGCGGAGCGGCGCCGTCGGCTGACCTCCGCGCTCACGGCCGCGGGTCTCGACACGGGCGATCTCGAACAGCTGCGTGCGCGGGATGCCCGGGTGCTCAGCCGTGCCCAGCTGCGCTGGACGCTCCCCGGCCGTGGCGCCGGGGCACCGTCGCTGAGGATCGATCTGCTGATGGATCCGCGGCGCGACGCGCTCGTGCAGGCGCTGGAGACCACGGCGGTCACGGCGCGCTGAGCAGCGCGGGCGGCTCCGGTCAGGCGAAGAGGTGCCCTTCGCCCTCGGGGTCCGCGGTGCAGGAGAGGTAGTCGCCCTCGGCGGTGAGGGCGATGACGCCCTCGTCCTCCGCGACGCACTCCTGGCCCCGCTCCACCTCGGCGAAGGCCGCGTCGATGCTGCTGACGGGTCCCTGGGCGCTCGCCGCCTCGCCGCCGCCGTCGAAGATCATCAGCAGCACGGCCGCCGTGACCACGCCGAGCACCACTGCGGCCAGGGCCCCGAGCATCACGGCCACGATCGTGCTGCGCCGCCCGGAGCCCGCCTGCCCGACAGAGGTCTGGGTGGCGGTGTAGGTGTGCGGGCTGAACTGCGCACCCTGCTGCGGGGTGGTGCCGGGCAGAGGCTGCTGCGCCCACTGCGGCCCGGTCTGCGGGGACGGGGATCCCGAGCTGAATCCCTGCTGGACCTGACCGGCGCGGATCGCCTCGAGCGAGGAGGGTGCGACCTGCGGCGCGGGCCGTTCGGGTCGCACCGCGCCGGGCGCGTTCTCCGGCATCGGCTCCAGGGTGTCGTGGAGCTCGAGCGGTGCGCCGTCGGCGTGGGTGAGCGGGTAGCCCTGGGGCACGCGCGGCAGGTCGCGGCGCACCGACTCGGCATCCTGGTAGCGGTCCTCGGGCTGCGCGGCGAGCAGGCGGCGGATCACGGCGGAGAGCTTCGGGGTCACCCCGCGCAGATACTGGTTCAGCTCATCGGGCCGGAAGGCGCCGTCGTGGAGCTTGATCGGCCCGTTCAGCGCCACCAGGGCGACCACGCCGGCCGCGTACAGGTCGTGGGAGGGCGCGGGCTCCGCCATCGAGAACAGCTCGGGCGCCATATATCCGGGGGTGCCGTTGACCATGCCCACATGCGTGAAGCGCACATCGGTCTCGTGGACGGCGATGCCGAAATCGGCGAGGCGGGAGACGGGATGGGCCCGGCCGCGCGGCTCGAACATGATGTTCGCGGGCTTCACGTCGCGGTGGATCCAGCCCTCGGCGTGCACATGGGCGAGCCCGTCCAGCAGCTGCTCGAGGATCACCACCGTCGCGGGCTCGGCGAGTCTGCCGCGCTTCTTGACCACCGACTCGAGCGTGCCTCCGGAGACCAGCGGCATCGCGATCACGACGTGCTCGTCCTCCGCGCCCCAGCCGTACGGGGTCAGCAGATGGGGGTGGTCGAAGCTGACGCCCTTCTCGCGCACGAAGCGCATGAGGTCGGCGGAGTCCCGCTGACGCAGGACCTTCGCGGCGCACAGCTCCTGGGCCTTGGAGTCCCACGCGCGCCAGACGGACCCGGATCCGCCTTTGGCGATCAGGTCGATGAGCGCGAAGCGCCCGACAATAACGTCAGCCATAGTATTCCCAGCATAACTGCAGGAAGTTCGTCGGCGTTATGCTGGCGGGGATCTCTGCGGCTCCGGCGCTCGGCCCGGGCCGAGGCGTCGTCTCAGGGAGGGGAGAGCTGATGAGCACTGTCACCGTGCCCCTCGCCCTCGTGGGCGATCCCTTCTGGGATCCGGTCCCCTTCTCCTGGTCGCTGCTGCTGATCCTGACGGCCATCTGCCTGCTGCTGACGATCGGCTTCGTGGTGTGGATGGTGCTGCAGCCCGAGGAGCCCGAGGTGGACACCAAGCCCCTGGTGGACAAGGCCACACGGCAGGACCGCGAGACCGCGGTGACGATCCGTCGCCGCCTGGACGCGGACACCGGCCGCTCCGACCCCTCGGAGCCCGAGCTGCGATGACCGCCCTGCCGGTCCCCAGGCCGCGCCGGCGCGCTCTGGCCTCGCTGCTCGCCGCCTCCGGCGGTGTGCTGCTGGCCGCGGGCTGCGGCCGCACCGGGCCCGTCCCCACCTCGCCCGAGGTTCCCCGCGATCCGCTCGCCTCGCTCGATCCGCAGCAGTGGAACGCCCGCTCCGCGCAGGGGCTGCGCGCCCTGGGCGTGCACGGTGCCGCGGACGATCTGGAGACCTGGGCGGACCTGGGCGCCGCGGAGGCCTTTCTCGACCCCGCGCGGGACGCCGTGGTCGGCTTCGTGGGCGCCGCATACCTCTCGCCGACGGAGCTGGGAGCGCTGGGCCACGAGGCCGCGCACGACCGTGTCGCCGAGGCCGCCCCCGAGTTCTGGCACGAGGGCCTGCGCGAGGCCTGGGACGGCGAGGACCGGCCCTTCTACGCCGCGGCGCTCGCGCCGCCGTTCCGCGTGGTGGGCCGTCCCGCGATCGCCGCCGACTGGCACCGGACCGAGCACGACGGCGGTCCCGCGCTCGCCCTGGGCGCGACCATCGCCTGGACCGCCATCGACACCGGCAGCCGTGCAGCGGGCCAGTTCGCCTACCGGGTCGGCATCGTCGCCGAGCTCGACGAGGGCGGCGCCGCCACCGCCGCCTCGATCCGCGTGACCCTCCACGGCCTGGACGCGTGCGGGATCGCCGAGCACGAGGGGCTGCTGGTCCCCGCGCTCACCGATGAGGAGTCGCACCGCGCGGTGCAGGAGGCCACCTGGGACGAGGTGCTCGCCTCGCCCCGCATCCCCCTCGAGCAGCTGCTGGACGAGGACTCCTCCGCCTTCTCCGAGGACGGCACCACCTTCCTCCCCTGCGACTGACGCCCCGGCACAGGGAGTTCATCCGGCGGTGGCCGTGTGCTCACCCGGTCCTCGCACCCCGGCCAACAGGCGCAGCTACGGTGCGGTGACCACGTCGAGCCCCGAAGGAGGAGCGCTATGAGCACCGGTCGCACCCTGCTCCTGGCCGTCGACGGACTCGACACCGAGTCGCTGCTGGGCCTGCGAGACGGCGAGGCCTGCCCGCATCCGCTGCTGACCGCGACGTCGCTGGCGCGCGCGAACCCGCTGACGGTCCATCCCGGCGGGCCGTCCGAGCCGCCGCCCGCGCTCGCCAGTCTGATCACCGGCGCGTCCGTGGCACGCACCGGCATCGCCACCGCCGAGCCCCTGCCCGCGGACCGCCCCGAGAGCCGCTCCACCTGGTACGCCCGCTCGATGACCGCACCCACCCTGTTCGACCAGCTGCGCCGCCAGGGGCGGGTGACAGCGGCGCTGCAGTGGCCCGCGACCGCCGGTGCCGCGATCGACCTGTGCCTGCCCCTGGTCGAGGACCTGCGCCACTACCGCAACCGCTGGGACATGGCCCTGTCCACCAGCTCGGCACGGATGGTCCGCGAGCATCTCGAGCCGCGCCGGGAGGCCGGTGTGCAGCTCTCCCAGGTCCCGCCCGACGACCTGGTCGCCGAGATCGCGGCGGAGGCCCTCGGCCGCGACCGCATCGACCTGCTCGCCGCACGGCTGTCGGGGCTGGGCGCCGCGCACCGCGCCGCGGGCCGGGACACGGCCGCGGTGCAGCGCGCGATGCTCGACACCGCCGACGCGCTGGAGCAGATCGTCACCGCCTTCTCCCCCGCCGACGAGGACCGCGTGCTGCTGGTGCCGGGCCGGCCTCTGGTGCCCACCGCTCTGCTGGTGCACCCCAACGCGGCACTGGCGGCGCACGGTCTGCTGCGCACCGACGGTCCGCGCCTGGACTCGTTCCAGGCGCTGGTCTGGCCCGACGGGCCGCGCGGCGTGGTGCATGTGCACCGCCACGAGGGCCCCGCGACGCGGGAGGCAGCCCTGGCCGCGCTGCGGGATCTGAGCACGCACGTGCGCCTGTCGCTGCGGCTGGTCGACGACGGAGTGGGGGCGACGGAGCAGACCGACGTGATCGCCGTGCTCGAGGGCGGCCCCGGCACCGTCTTCGGCCTCTCGGCGACGCATCGCCCGCTGGTGGAGGGGGATGATCCGTACTACGCGGGCCCGCTGATGGTCTCCGACCCGTCGGCCGCCGCGGTGGCGCTCGCACGCGGGCCGGGCCTGCCCACGACACCGGCAGCCGGGTCATGGGCGGATCTCGGGGTGACGCTCGCCCGTGCGCTCGGGATCGAGCTGCCCGGCGCGACCGCGCACGGGATGCGGGCCGAGGCGGCCGCCGGGACGCTCTGAGGGCTCAGTGCGCCGCGCGCCGCCCTCCGACCATGCCGCGCAGCCGCTGCAGCATGCCGGGCGGCGGTGCGGCCAGGCGGTCGCGCAGGTCCTCGAGGGACGGGGCGTGGTGCACGATGTGATGGCGCCCGTCGTGCAGCGCGGGGTGCGGTGGCCTGCCGGCGACCTCCTCGGGCGAGACCTCGACCGAGAGCATGAAACGCACCCGGCGCGTGGAGTCGGCGTCGATGATCACCTCGAGGGAGTCCACCGCGGTGCCCGGGCCCGCCTCGAGGTCGGTGCGCAGGTGGGCGAGCGCCCTGTCGAGGGCGGCGCAGGAGCCGGGATCGGCGCGCACGGTGTCGGCGATCGGCACCACCACCAGGTTGCCGCCCACGTCGACGATCGTGTCGATCACCTCATGGGTGCCGACCGCGCGGCCCTCCTCGTGGAGGGCCAGCTGCTGCAGCACCACGCGCAGCGCGCCCGCGGAGGCATGGGGGATCAGCGCGTCACGGATCCGCTCCACCGCCGGGGACGTGCCCTCCCAGGTCACCAGGTCACCTCGCGTCATGAGGCACACAGTAGCCGCAGCAGGCGGGCTCAGGCCCGGACCACCCCGGAGCGGTCCATCCCGAGCGCCTCGAGCACCGCGGCGATCTGGAAACGGCGAGCCTGCTGGGCCGCCGGACCCTCGCCGTTCGTGGCCACGCTGCCGCCCGCGCCCGGGATCTCGAGGTGCTCGTGCGCGGCGCCCGCCTCGGCGAGCGCGGCGGCCAGACGCCGGCTGTCCTCGACCAGCTCGTCCTGCGCGCCGGTGACCACATGCACGGGCGGGAGCCCGGACAGCTCGCCGCGCAGCGGGCTGAGCCGCGGCTCCGTGCGCGGCATCGGCCCGGCGTACAGGCGCGCGGCGGTCAGCAGCTCCTCCAGGCCGTGGTCCTCACGGCTGAGGTCCACCCAGGGCGCCTCGAGCAGCACCGCGGCCGGGGAGTCGAGGCTCTCGCTCGCCAGCACCTGTGCGACCGCGAGGGCGAGGCCCGCGCCGGACCCTTCACCGGAGAGCACCCACCGGCCGGGCCGCAGCACGGCCCGTGTGGTCAGCTCGTCCAGGACCCGCAGCACATCCTCGATCGCGGCGGGGAAGGGATGGCGCGGAGGGAGGCGGAAGTGGACCATCGCAGCTGCCGCACCGGAGCGCCGTGCGACCTCCTCGAGCCAGTCCCAGGACTGCGAGCTCTCACCGCGCAGGTAGGAGCCCCCGTGCAGGTGGATGATCGTCGCGGTGCCCGAGAGCTCCTGATCGATCCAGGTGACGGGCGTGTGCCCGTGGCGCCGACGCTGCACGCGCGAGGGCGCGGCGACGGAGCGGGAGGGCGTGGACGGCCGCTGGGAGGCCAGGATGCGCAGGGTGCGGACGAGGCTCATGGGAGCATCCTGCCACGGAACCCGCGGCCGGCAGGGAGCGCCCGCAGGGACGCCGGCTCAGCGGGCGATCTCGTCATCGACCATCCGCGGAAGCGCGGCCCGGTAGCCGGCCACGGCCATCACCAGGCCGGTCGCGGCGAGGAACCACAGCACCACGTCCGTGGACCCGGTCGCGCTCAGCAGCGCCCCGGCCACGATCGGGCCCAGCGCGGCCAGGATGTAGCCGTAGGGCTGCGCCATCCCTGACAGCCGGGCCGTGATCAGCGGGTTCCGGGTCCGGGCGGGCAGCAGCGCGATCGCGGTGGGGAACACGAACCCGGCGATCCCCAGCACGCATGCCCACAGCAGCGGGCTCACCGACGGCGCCAGCAGCAGGCCGACGTAGCCGAGGGTGGTGAGCACGCCGAAGCCGCTCACGATCCAGCGCAGACCCTTGACCTTGGCGATCACGCTGGGCATCACCAGACCGCCCACCAGGCCCCACCCGGCGATGACGGCGACCAGCACACCCGCTCGTGCCGGGCTGACACCGGCCTCGGTGAGGATCTGCGGGAGCATCCCGAACTGGGTGTACGCGTTCAGCGACTGCATCGAGAAGGTCAGCATCAGCGCGATCGCGGTGGGTGAGCGCAGCAGGGAGCCGCCGAGCTCCCCCTTCGGCGGGGCGGGCGGGAAGTCGTGCCCGGTACGGGTCAGCACCACCGCCCAGACGACCACCGGCACCACGGCGACGATCCCCCAGAAGCGCAGGGAGTCCTGCCAGCCGTCGGCGCCCGGGCCGGTCAGGGGCACCGCGAGGGCGGAGGCGACGGAGCCGCCGATCGCGAGCATCACGCTGTACAGCGTCATCAGGCCCACGGTGCGCGCACCGCCGTGCAGCTTCACCCATGCCGGCACCAGCACGTTGCCGAGCGCGGGACCCAGCAGGGCCAGCACCGACAGCGCCACGAACACCGAGAACACCCCGGCGACGGGCCGCAGCAGCAGCGCGATCACGACCAGCACGAACGAGGCCACCAACGCACCGGTCAGTCCCACGCGGCGCGAGATCGGCACGGCCAGCAGGCCCAGCACACCGAAGGCGAGGCAGGGCAGCGCCGTGAGCAGTCCGGAGGCGAAGGCGCCCTGGCCGAAGGCGCCGACCACGCTCTCCATGACCGGGCCGACGCTGGTGGCGCCGGGGCGCAGGTTCAGCGCGATGGTCGCGATGGCGAGCACCGCCAGCACGGTGCCGACCGCGGTGGAGCGGGCCGGGATGCGGGTGGGGGTGCCGTCACGGGGCGGGGAAGTCGTCACCTTCCCTCTTCTACCCCTGCGGCACGAAGGAATCCACCTGTTGCCGCCTTGTCCCATCTCACCCCGGGCACGGACCCCGCCCGGCCGCGCGGAGGCCTAGCCTGGTGCGCGGCCCGCCCCGTCGGCCCCGCCTCCTCCTCAAGGACCGCCATGACCACCGCCTCCCCCGCGCTCGACGCACCCCGCACGCATCCCGTCGACCAGGTGCCTCCCGCCGGGAAGCTCACCGTGCTGTCGATCCAGCACGTGCTGGCCTTCTACGCCGGAGCGGTGATCGTGCCGCTGCTGATCGCCGGAGGTCTGAACCTCACCCCCGAGCAGACGATCCACCTCATCAACGCGGACCTGTTCACCTGCGGCATCGCGACGCTGATCCAGTCCGTGGGCTTCTGGAAGGTGGGCGTGCGCCTGCCGATCATCCAGGGCGTGACCACCACTGCGGTGAGCCCCATCATCGCGATCGGCCTCGCGGCCACCGGCGGCGAGGGCGGCGCCGAGGGCCTGCCGATGATCTACGGCTCGATCATCGTGGCCGGGCTGCTGACGTTCCTGGTCGCGCCCTACTTCGCGCGGATCCTGCGGTTCTTCCCGCCGGTGGTGATCGGCACCGTGCTGACCACCATGGGCATCACCCTGCTGGGTGTCTCCGCCGGGGACATCACCAACTATGCCGAGGGCACCCCCGCCACCCGCGACATCCTCTACGCGCTGGGCACGCTGGCGATCATCGTGCTGGTGCAGCGGTTCTTCCGCGGCTTCATGGGCACGATCGCCGTGCTGCTGGGCCTGGTGATCGGCACCGGCGCGGCCGTGCTGCTGGGCGACACCTCCTTCAGCGGCGTCACCGAGGCCTCCGCCTTCGGGGTCACCACCCCGTTCTACTTCGGCATCCCCACCTTCTCGCTGACCGCGATCATCTCGATGTGCATCGTCATGCTGATCACGATGGTGGAGACCACCGGTGACGTCTTCGCCGCCGGAGAGATCGTGGGCAAGCGGATCCGCCCGAAGAACATCTCCGAGGCGATCCGGGCCGACGGCCTCTCGACCCTGCTGGGCGGGGTGCTGAACTCCTTCCCGTACACCTGCTTCGCGCAGAACATCGGCCTGGTGCGCCTGACCCGTGTGAAGTCCCGCTGGGTGGTCGCCGGCGCGGGCGTGATCATGATCGTGCTCGGCGTGCTGCCCAAGGCGGGTGCCGTGGTCGCCGCGATCCCCTCCCCCGTGCTGGGCGGCGCCTCGCTCGCACTGTTCGCCTCGGTGGCGCTGGTGGGCATCCAGACCCTGTCGAAGGTGGATCTGACGGACAACCGCAACTCCGTCATCGTGGGCACCTCGCTGGGCCTGGCGATGCTGGTGAGCTTCAAGCCGGACATCGCCGACGTGTTCCCCGCCTGGGCGCAGGTGTTCGTCTCCTCGGGCGTGACCGTCGGCGCGATCAGCGCGATCGGACTGAACCTGGTGTTCTTCCACCTGGGCCGCCAGCGCGGCTCGATGGTCACCACCACGGCGGGCGGCGAGCGGATCGGCATCGAGGAGGTGGGCGAGATGGACCGCGAGACCTTCGTGGCCACCTTCGGCTCGCTGTTCAACGGCGCGACCTGGCCGCTCGAGCGGGCGTGGGAGGCGCGTCCCTTCGCCGACGCCCCCACGCTGCGCGCCGCGATCGAGGACGCGGTGCTCACCGCGGAGCGCTCCGAGCAGGACGCCCTGGTGCGCGCCTACCCGGACATGGCCACCCTGATCACGGCCGACGAGGAGCAGGCGGAGTCGATCAGCCAGGACGTGGGCTCCTTCGCGCTGGAGAACCTCACCGACGAGGACCTCGAGGCGGTGCGCGACCTCTCCGCCCGGTACGAGGAGAAGTTCGGGATGCCGTTCGTGGCGTACCTGGGCCGCACCGACTCCTTCGCGAAGATCATCGCCGACGGGGTGCGGCGCCTGGACC
>JAAZLF010000346.1 GCA_012799425.1 Actinomycetales bacterium
CCCAGCTCGCGGGCACCGGCACCGATCGAGCCATTGCGCACCACAGTGCGGAAGATGAGGAGTCGACGAGGATCCATGGGTCCATTCTAGGCGCGGGTAGCAAGCCTGGCTTATGGGTTCAGGCACAGTACTCATGGCCGCTCGACCGGCCTGGTGCCGGCACGGAGCCCGGCCGTTCAGCGAGTTGCGGATCCGCAACTCCCAGAACGCGGGCACCTGGTGATCCGGTCCCCGCGTCACTGCGTCACCGGGGCAGGTGCTCGCGCGAGCAAGCGTGCGTGAACCGTGACATGTGCCGGACTCACTACACCGGCAGCCCCAGATTCTCCCGCAGCGTCGACCCCGCGTAGTCGGCCGGGTACACGCCGTGCTCCTGCAGGCGGGGGATCAGCTCGTCCACGATGTCGTCGAGCCCGGAAGGGATCAGCCACGGGGTGATGTTCAGTCCGTCGATCGCTCCCAGGCGCGCGAACTCCACCAGGCGCTCGGCGACCGCGTCGTAGCTGCCGCTGAAGCTGCCGCGCCGCGAACCGGCCTTCGTGCGGGCGAACTCGAGGATCGACTGGCCCTTCTCCGCGGCCTCTTCACGCCAGGCACGGGTGAGCTCCTCCGCCTTCGCGAACTGGAAGCCGGCGCCGCGGGTCACCCCGGATTCGGAGACCTCCGGGGCGACGTCCGGCAGCGGACCGTCCGGGTCGAAATCGGAGAGGTCCCGGCCCCAGTACTGCTCGAGCAGCGCGATCGCCTGCTCAGGGCCGATCTGCAGGTCCCGCACCCAGCGGATCTTCTCGTCGGCCTCCTTCTCCGTCGGCGCGAGCACGATCTCCGCACCCGGCAGTATCTTCACGCTGCCCGGGTCGCGGCCGGCGGCGACGGTGCGCTCCACGATGCTGCGGCGGAAATCGACCGCGGCCTCGAGGGTGCCGTGCGGCGAGAAGATGACGTCCGCCGTGCGGGCGGCGAAGTCCTGCCCGGTGGCGGAGGCCCCGGCTTGGAACAGCACCGGGCGTCCCTGGGCGGAGCGGGGCAGCTCGCCCTGGGCGCGCACCGAGTAGTGGGCGCCGTCGTGGCTGATCTGGTCCCCGCGCCAGAGCTGCTCGGCGACCTGCACGAACGCCTCGGCATGGATATACCTGTCCTCATGGTCGAGGTAGCCGCCGCGGCGGAAGTTCTCCCCGGTCCACGCGTTGTCGGTGGTGACGATGTTCCAGCCGGCGCGGCCGCCGGAGAGCAGGTCGAGGGTCTGCAGGCGCCGGGCGAGGTCCACCGGGTCGTTGTAGGTGGTGTTCTGCGTGGCGACCAGGCCGATGTTCTCAGTGATCGCGGCGAGCGCCGCCAGCAGCGTCTGCGCGTCGGGCCGGCCAGCCACGTCGAGCTCGAACGGCACGCCGCGGTGCTCCCGCAGCCGCAGCCCCTCCCCGAGGAAGAAGGCGGCGAACTTCCCGCGCTCGGCGGTGCGGACGAGCGCCTCGAAGGACTCCCAAGCCACCTGGTCCCCGCTGGCGGGCAGGCGCCAGATCGTCGAGGAGTTCACCCCCTGGAAGAACGCGCCGAAGGCGAGCTGCCCGGTGGGGGTGTGATCAGGGTGGATCGGGTGCTCGGCGGGGCCGGTGGCGAGGGCGGGGGACAAGGCGGTGGTCATGCGGACTCCTCGCGGGTCGGGCGGGCGCGGTCGCCGCGCCGCGCGGGATCGGGACGGAACGTTGCGGGCTCGAGGCCGAGCTGCGTGCGCAGGTCCTGCCTGGGGGTGGGGGACGGGGCGATCAGGCCCTCGGCACGCAGAGCGTTGGCGAGCTCGGCGACCGTGCCCAGGGGGTCGGTCTCGAGGTCCAGGCCCACCAGGCGCACCAGCCGCACCGAGGCGGCGTCGGAGGTGCGTGTGGTGGCCTCACGGATCAGAGTGCTCACCGCGCCGGTGAGCGCACCGCCGGAGACGTCCAGGTCCAGCACCCGCCCGTCGGCCAGCTCGGTCGTCACGCGCTCGCCGACGGCGGCGCGATCCGCATCGGCGACCAGCACGGGGAGCAGCCCCTGCGGGGAGCGCGGCGTGATGGCCGGGCCGCGCACCGAGAAGGTCTCGGCCTCGACATCGGCGTACTGCAGGCGGGAGGCGTCCACGTACAGCCCGCGCTCGACGTCGCGCACCACCGCATCCGGTGCCCAGGAGTCCCAGATGCGGCGCGCGGCCTCGAGCACGTCGGCCGCCTCGCGGGCGGTGGCGTCGAGGTCGAGCACGGCGCGGCCGACGGTCGCGGGCACCGCCGGGTCGGTCTCGGCGCTCAGCAGCCAGCCGGCCCGGCCGTGGCTGATGTGGTCGAGGCTCATCAGCTGCGTGGCCAGGTGGAACGGCTCGACGTAGACCGCGTCGGTGCGCGGCAGCAGGCCGATGGATCCGGTCAGCGGTGCGAGGTGGGCGGCGACGTGGATCGGGTGCAGGCCGCCGTCGCTGAGGGTCAGGGCACCGACGCCGGAGTCCTCCAGGCCGCGGGCCAGGTCCGAGAGGCCGCCCAGCAGGGCGGGGTCGGTGACGAGGTCGACGGCGAGCACGGGCAGCACCCGGTCGGAGGCCGCGGCGGTGTGATCCGGCAGCTCGTGGGTGGTGGTCACGGGTTCTCCTTCGTGTGGGCGCGGGACTCGGTCAGTGCTTCTTCGCTGAGCTGCCAGCGCTCGAGGACCTGGGCGTAGGTGCCGTCGGCGATCAGGGCGTTCAGCGCCGCCGCGTACGGCTCGGCGAGGCCGCTGCCGCCGGCGAAGGTCCCGGCGACCAGGGTCTCGTCGGGCCAGCCGGCATTGATCCGGCCCTGCAGCTCGAAGTCCTCACGGCGCGCGGCGATGAAGCTCAGCGAGGCGAAGGGGGAGATGTAGCCGTCGACGCGCCCGGAGCCGAGGGCGAGCAGGGTGTCGGCGTCGGTGGAGTAGTTCTTCAGCTCCGCGGGCTCCTTGCCCGCCGCCTCCAGCTCGGCGTTCCAGTCGGTGAGGATCCGCTCCTGATTGGTGGCGTTGCCGACGGCGATGATGCGGCCGCTGAGGGAGTCGGCGTCCTCGAGCCAGAAGTCCGCTCCCTTCTTGACCAGGAACGACATGAAGGCCGCGCGGTAGGAGGCGAAGTCGAACTTCTGCAGCCGTTCTTCGTTGACGCCGATGTTGGCGTGGACCACGTCGAACTCTCCGGCCTCGAGCTTGAGGGGCCAGTTCTCCCAGGTGGTCAGCTTCAGCTCGAACTCGAGGCCGAGCTTGTCCGCGACGATCCGGGCGATATCGATCTCGGAGCCGATGTAGGTCTGGTTGTCATCGGCCAGGAAGGACAGCGGCGCGGCGCTGGTGCCGTTGATGCCCACCCGCAGCACGCCGGCCTCGGCGATCTCGGGCGGCAGCAGAGCGGCGATCTCCTCATCGGCCGTGGCGCGGATCAGCTCCTGGGCGCCGGAGGTGTCGATGCCTCCCGTGCCCTCACCGCCTCCGTCGGACGCCCCGGAGCCGGAGTCGCCGCCGGCGCTCGCGGCGGGAGCGGGATCGGAGCAGGCTGCGAGCAGCGCGGCGGGAAGCAGCAGGCCGGAGGCCGCGAGGGCGCGGCGCGAGAGCAGAGATCGGGTCATGAGTGGTCCTCGGGGAGATGGTGGAGCAGGTCGGTGGGGGCTTCGGGGGCGGCCGACGGGGTATCGCCGCCGGTGCGGACCTTCGCCAGGAACGCACGGGTGCGCTCGTGGTGGGGACGGTCGAGCACCTCGGCAGGCGGTCCCTGTTCGACGATCCGGCCGTGGTCCATGAAGACCACGGTGTCGGCGACGTCGCGGGCGAAGGAGATCTCGTGGGTGACGATCACCAGGGTGGTGCCGGCGCGCGCCAGTGAACGGATCACCGCCAGCACCTCGTCGACCAGCTCGGGGTCGAGTGCGCTGGTGGGCTCGTCGAACAGGAGCACCTTCGGTCGCAGGGCGAGGGCCCGGGCGATCGCGACCCGCTGCTGCTGGCCGCCGGAGAGCTGTCGGGGATAGACACGCTCCTTGTCGGACAGTCCCACCAGGGCGAGCAGCTCGCGGGCGTGGCCCTCGGCCTCGCGCCGCGGCACGCCGAGGGCGCGGCGGGGCGCCTCGGCGACGTTCGCGAGTGCCGTCATGTGGGCGAAGAGGTTGAAGCTCTGGAACACCATGCCGATCGCGGTGCGCTGGCGCAGCACCTCCCGTTCGTGCAGCTCGTGCAGCAGATCGCCCTCGCGGCGGTAGCCGATGGTCTCGCCGTCCAGGCTGATCAGGCCCTGGGTGACGGGCTCGAGGTGGTTGATGGTGCGCAGCAGGGTGGATTTGCCCGAGCCGGAGGGGCCCAGGATCACGGTGACGGAGCCGGGCTCGATCCGCAGGTCGATGCCGCGCAGCACCTCGAGATCCCCGAAGGACTTGTGCACGCCGCGGATCTCGATGAGTCCCCCGGCCGGTGCCGTGATGTCGGTGGTGCTCATGCGGCAGCTCCCGTGGGGGTGGCGCGGAATCGGGCCAGGCGGGCGCGCAGCGACTGCAGCGGGGTGGGTGGCAGGGTGCGCACCGCCCCCTTGGAGTAGTGGCGCTCGATGTAGTACTGGCCGACGGACAGCGCCGAGGTGATCACCACGTACCAGACCGTCGCGACCAGCAGCATCGGCAGCACCTGCTGGGTGCGGCCGTAGATCAGCTGGATGGTGAAGAACAGCTCCGCATGCGCGAGCACGTAGACGATCGAGGTGCCCTTGACCAGCCCGATGATCTCGTTGAAGGCGGGCGGCAGGATCGCCCGCATCGCCTGCGGCAGCACGATTCGCAGCGAACGGTCGCGGGCGGGGATGCCGAGCGCGCTCGCCGCCTCCAGCTGCCCCTGGTCCACCGAGAGGATGCCTCCGCGGATCAGCTCTGCGGAGTAGGCCGCCTGGTGCAGACCCAGGCCCAGCACCGCCGCGAGCATCGGCGTCATCAGGTCGCTGGTACGAGCTTCGAAGAAGGTCGCATCGGTGAACGGGATCCCGAGCCGCACCTGCTCGTACAGGTAGCCGAGGTTGTACCAGAGCAGCAGCTGCACCAGCAGCGGCGTGGACCGGAACACCCAGGAGAACGTCCAGCTCACGCTCGAGATCAGGGGCGACTTGGACAGTCGCATCAGGGCGAGCAGGAGCCCCAGGCCGAAGCCCAGGGCGCCGGCGAGGACGGTCAGCTTCAGCGTCTCGAGCAGGCCGCGGATGATCGACTCCGCGAAGAACCATTGGGCGACCACGCCCCACTCCCACCGCGGATTGGTGACAAAGGAGTAGAGCACGGCGGCGACGACCAGGCCGACGGCCACGGCGAGCACCACGCGGCCAGGGTGCCGGGCGGGGACGACCCGCAGGTGGGAGAGATCTTCGGGGGGTTCTTGGCCGTTCGGGCACGACATCTCGTGCGGTCCCCTCGCCGGGGCATGCCCGGTGGCCGGGGTGGCCGAGGGCGTGCGGTGTGCGGTCTCGGGGGAGACGACGGACGAGGTCATGGGGTGCCTTCCGTGACGGAACGTGAACCGGAGGGTGGTCCGGGCTTGCAGTACCAGACGGTATAAGCCAATCTAATGAACATGCAAGGCGGCGGCTATGGGCCGTCACTGTGTGACACAGAAGCACCTCAGAAGGGATCCCGACGGATGAACTCCTCGATCAGGGCAGCGAGCACGCGCCTGGCGATCATCGGCGGCGGACCGCGGGCGATCGGTGTGCTCGAGCGGCTCGGCGCGAATGCCGCGCTGTGCGAGTCCCTCGCGCACGCCCCGCTGCATGTCGACATCGTGGATCCGCACATGCCCGGTGCCGGACGCATCTGGCGGGCGGCGGAGAGCCCGCTGCTGCTGATGAACTCGCGCGCGGCGGATGTCTCGATCTATCCCGATGACACGGTCGACTGCGCCGGCCCCATCCAGGCGGGCCCCTCGCTCGCGGAGTGGGCCGAGGGGATCCGTCGCGGCACCATCGAGGCGCCCACCGCCGGCACCGAGCGCCTCGCCGAGATCGAGGCGCTCCAGGCTGAGGATTTCCCGAGCCGCCGTGTGCAGGCCCTCTACCTCGAATGGTTCTTCGGCCAGGTCCTCACACGACTGCCGCAGGCGGTCACGGTCACCGTGCACCGCACCATGGCGACCGCGGTGCGCCCCGCCGCCGCTCACGGCTCTCTCGCGGTCGCGGAATCGCACGCTCCTGGGGAGGGCCGGCTCGATGAGGCCGACGGGGCTGGCTGGGCTGTCGAGCTCGAGGGCCGTGACCCGCTGCACGCGGACCTGCTGCTCCTGGCCGCGGGACACAACGATGCGCGCCCGTCGGCTGTCCGGCACCAGCTGGCCGCCTTCGCCCGCCGCCACGGCGGCACGTATCTCGCGCCGTCTCAGGCCTCCGACGCGCAGCTCGACCTCCTCGCCCCCGGGCACGACGTCATCGTGCGCGGCATGGGCCTGGCCTTCATCGACCTGATGGCGCTGCTCACCGAAGGGCGCGGAGGCGAGTTCACGCCGGATCCGCGACCGGGGGAGCCCGGGCGTCTGAGCTACGTCCCATCGGGCCGGGAGCCCCGGCTCTGGGTGGGATCGCGTCGCGGCGTGCCCTACCACTCGAAGGTGCGCGACGAGGGCGAGCCCGCCGGGCCCGGTGACCTCGTGCACGTCACCCCCGAGGCCCTGCGGGCCCGAGAGGACGCCGACGGGCTCCTCGACTTCCGCGCCGACGTGGTGCCGCTGATCGCCGAGGAG
>JAAZLF010000032.1 GCA_012799425.1 Actinomycetales bacterium
CACGGCCGGGTCGACGGTGGTCGCCTATGACGACACCGACGGCGCACCCGCCGGGCGCCTGGTGTGGATGCTGCGGGCGCTCGGGCACGACGCCGCTGTGCTCAGCGGCGGCCTCGGGGCCTGGGACGGCGCGCTCGTCACCCGGGACGAGCAGCCCGAGCCCGGTGACGTGCCCGTGCGCGACTGGCCCGCGAGCCGGATCGCCACCGCGGACGAGGTCGCCGCAGGCGGAGCCCTCGTGGTCGATGCCCGCGCTCCCGAGCGGTACCGCGGCGAGACCGAGCCGATCGATCCGCGCGCTGGGCATGTTCCGGGGGCGGTGAACCTTCCCTTCGCCGGGAACCTCGACGAGGAGGGCCGCTTCCTGCCCGAGGAGGAGCTGCGCCGGCGCTTCGAGGCCGCCGGGGTGCGCGAGGACCGCGAGACGATCGTGTACTGCGGCTCCGGCGTCACCGCCACGCACGACCTGCTGGCCCTGGAGAGCGCCGGCTTCACCCGCGTGCGGCTGTTCCCCGGCTCGTGGTCGCAGTGGAGCGCTGACCCGCGGCGGCCCGTCGCCGTCGGCCCCCACCCCTGAGCGGGAGCCCCTGCGGCACCCTCACACCTGCGGGTTGATCTCCCGGATCGCATCGATGATCGCGCGGTGCCGACGGGACTGGTCCCGTTGCTGTGCCTCGGTCGCGTCCTGCCCCAGCACCGCGGCCCAGATCGGCACCATCTCCTCGTGGTACGAGTGGCCGTGCCCGCCCGTGACCGCGATCGACAGCGGCATATCCGCCGCGATCTGCCAGAAGGTGATCCACGGGAACCAGCGCATCGCCGGGGTGACGTCGTGCCCCGCCCGCTCCTGCAGCCAGGCCGGCTCCCGCCACAGCAGGGTGGGAGAGAACCACACCACCGGATCCGAGGGGTGCTGGGCGTAGACCACGCGCGGATGCTGCCACGGCTCGTAGAGGCCGCCCCAGTAGTTGCGATGCAGATCCCGTGGCCGGGTCACCACGCGGACGTGGCGGCCATCGTCGATGATCGGCGCGACCGCGGGGGAGCCGGGGCGAGCGCGGGAGGTGAGCTGCTGCCACAGCGGGGTGAAGCTCGGCGTGCCCGTCCACACCGCGCCCGCGACCGTGGAGAGCATCTCCTCGACGTCGCGGAAGGCCGCCTGACCGCCGAAGGAGCCCAGTGACTCGCCAGCCACGTACAGCCGCGGCCTGCGCTCCGGCGGGAGGGAGGCCATGCGGCGCCGCACCGCCTGGAGCAGCAGCCGGCCGGCGCTCTTGGGGGAGCGACGGTCGATCAGGTACGTCAGCGGGCTGGGATAGAACGAGTACTGGATCGAGGCGGTCGCGCAGTTCCCGGCGGTCAGGAACTCGATCGCCGAGAGCGACCATTCCTGCAGCCAGCCGGTGCCGGTCCCGGTGAACAGCACCAGCACCTCACGGTCCCAGGCGCCGGTGCGATCCAGCTCCGCCACCACGGCGCGGGCGGTGTCCTCGAGGGAGCGACTGCCGGATCTCGCGGCGTAGACACGGATCGGCTCGAGAGCGTCCTCACCGACGGTCTGCTCGATCAGCGCCCGGTCCGCGCCGCTCGAGACGATCTTGCGCCCGGGGGCGCCGAGCGACTGCCAGGTCTCGAGCGACTCCGGGCCGCCCGAGCGCAGCGGAGAGATGGGTCGGGGCACCTCCGGGGAGATCAGACGGTTCGCGGCCTCGGCCCTCTCGATCATCCCTTCGAGCACCCGGCCGCGGATCAGACGATCGGTGACCACGGCGACGGTCGCGGCCGTCAGCAGCAGGGACACCGCCGTCACCGCCCGCGGAGGCAGATAGGGCCGCAGCAGAGCCCGGTACAGGCGGGCCGTGGCGAGGGTCGAGCGGGCCGCGACCAGCGCGCCCGCAGACGCCCCGAGCCCTGCGGCGCTGCCGACCACGTGGGTCGCGAGGTTCTTCGGCTCCTGCTGCACGAGATGGCTGATCTCCCGCTGGCGCAGCACTCCGCGCACCCACGAGTAGGCGGTGATGCCCACCAGCGCGCCCGCACCGAGCAGGCGGGCGCGCCTGCGATGGTCCGGAGCGACCTGCACCTCCACACCCAGCTCCCGGCCGACGCGTCGCACCACCCGGCCCGCGAGCGCACCGCCGGCGTAGCCGTACACCTCGGAAAAGCCGATGTTCGTCGCCCACATCCACCAGGTGCGCGGCAGCAGGCTGGGGGAGGTCGAGATCCAGGCCGTGACCGAGGCGCCGAGGAAGCCGCCGGTGTCCAGCGGGGCGACGATCGCGACCCGGCGTGCCCGCTGCCTCGCCCGGCGGGTCGCGGAGCGCAGCCCCACCGCCGCACCGCCCGCCATTCTCGTCAGACCGGACAGGGACGGGGCGGTGCCAGAGCGCATACGAGCAGGCTATAGGACCGCTCCGGGCCCGGTCACGCGCTGTTCCCGCTGTCCGGACAGCGACGTGAGCACCCCGCGACCGGGGCAGACTCCGTAGTGTGGGGGACATGAAGATCCTGCTGCCCGACACTGTTCCGCTGGACCCCACGCTGCCCGAAGGATGGGAGGCGGTGACGATCGATGCACGCGCCGAGATCCCTGCCGAGCACCACGATGCGGCCGTGCTGGTGGTCTGGGGCGCCTCGCGCCGCCACCTCGCCTCTGCGGCGGAGAACCTCGTGGACCTGCAGCTGGTGCAGTCCCTCTCCGCCGGGGTCGACGGGATCGTCGCCGCCGGCTTCGACGAGGACGTCGTGATCGCCACCGGCGCCGGGCTGCACTCGCTCACCGTCAGCGAGCACGCCCTCGCGCTCCTGCTGAGCCTGCTGCGGCGCCTGCCCGAGTCCCGCGAGGCCCAGCAGCGCCACGAGTGGTCCTCGGAGCTGGGCGGCCTGCAGCCGCTGCACCCACAGGGGCGGCTGACCACCCTGATCGGCGCCCGCGTGCTGATCTGGGGGTTCGGCCAGATCGGCCAGAACCTCGCCCCCACGCTGAAGGCGCTCGGTGCCCAGGTGCGCGGCGCGGCCCGCAGCGCCGGCACCCGGGCCGGCTTCGAGGTGATCGCCGATGACCAGGTGATGGAGGCGCTGCCCGAGGTCGATGTGCTGATCGACATCCTGCCCGCCACGGAGCAGACGGCCGGGATCGTCGGCCGGGAGGTGCTGGCAGCGCTCCCCGATCATGCGGTGCTGCTCAACGTCGGCCGTGGCGCGACGGTGGACCAGGTCGCGCTGCGCGAGGCGCTCGAGGCGGGAACCCTCGGTGCTGCCGGGCTCGATGTCACCGAGCCGGAGCCGCTCCCGGCCGGGGATCCGCTGTGGGACGCCCCGCGTCTGCTGATCACGCCGCATGCAGCGGGAGGGCGTCCGGTGGGCGCCGATGGGCGGATCACCACCAATCTGGGCGCCCTGGTCGGGGGCGAGGACCTGCTGCACGTGGCGGGCC
>JAAZLF010000347.1 GCA_012799425.1 Actinomycetales bacterium
GCGGTGGCGATCAGGTATGCCGCGATCACCAGCAGGTCGATGGTCTGCATCTCTGCTCCCCTTCGAGGTCTCGTGCACCGGCCCCGGCCGGGCGGACGGCGCGCTGTGCCGTGCCCGTGGGCCGTGACCGGCGGCCACGGTACGCCTCATCACGGTCGCTGCGAAACCGCGCCTCGCAGCGTCGTCCGCTCAGCGCACCGGCGCGCCCGGGCCCAGCGGAATGCCCAGCGCGTACCAGGCGAGGAAGAACAGGCTCCAGCCGACGAGCACGGCGATGGCGATCGGCAGCGTCATCGAGACCAGGGTGCCGATGCCGGCGTCGCGTCGGTAGCGCTGGAGGTAGGTGAGCATCAGCGCGAAGTACACGTTCAGCGGGGTGATCAGGTGGGAACCCGAGTCGCCGATGCGGAACAACACCTGGCTGGTCTCGGGGTTGACGCCCAGCAGCATCATGGCCGGCACGATCACCGGTGCCATCAGCGTCCACTGGGCGGAGCCGCTGGTGATGAACAGGTTCAGCACGAAGGTCATGAGGATGACGCCGAGCATCACCAGCGGGGTGGCCACCCCGAGGGCCTCGATCAGGTCCGCCCCGGCCACCGCGAGCACGGTGCCGATGTTGGACCATTCGAACCAGGCGATGAACTGCGCGGCCACGAAGAACAGCACCAGCACGGGGGCGACGTCCTTCATACCCTTGACCATGAACTCGGGGATCCCGCCCCAGGAGTCGATGGTGCCCACGGTGACGCCGTAGGCGACGCCGATGGCCACGAACACCAGCGCGATGAGGATGGAGACGTGCATCAGAGCGGGGCCGGTGAGGATCCCGCCATCCTCGCCCCGCAGCGGCGATCCGGGGATCGCGATGGCGGCGGCCAGCACGGCGAGCGAGCCGACGAGCGCGATCGCGGCGTTGCGCAGTCCGCGCCTCTCGAGCGGGGAGAGCCGCATCGACTCGACGCTGTCGAAGTCGGCCGAACCCTCCGCGGCATCGTCGCCCGCGCCCCCTGGAGCCCCCGCGGCGCCCGGCGCCCCCGCGGCCCCTGGAGCCCCTGCTGTCCCTGGTGCTCCCGCGGCCCCTGCCGCGGCGTCGGAGGTGGCGGCCTTCGCATCGTCCCGACTGCGCCGCGACGCAGACCTGCTGGCGGAAGATGCATGGGGACCATCGAGCTCGACCCCTTCGACGCGCGGCGCCACGAAACGCTCCACCACCAGGGTGATCACCCCCGCGAGGAACACCGCGGAGGGGATCGTGAAGTAGATGTTGGACAGCGGCGAGACCACGTACTCCTCATCGACCAGCTGCGCGGCGCTGGTGCTGATCCCGGCGTAGAGCGGCTCTGCCGCCGTGATGAACAGGGACGCGTTGAAGCCGGCGTCCACACTCGCGAAGGCCAGCGCGATCCCCAGCAGCGGGCTGCGGCCGACGGCGAGGAACGCCATCGCCGCCAGCGGGGGCAGCACGATGATCACGGCATCCGAGGCGACGGAACCGGTGATGCCGGTCAGGGCGACGGCGAAGGTGAGCCAGCGCCCCGAGACCGTGGTGACCACGCTGCGCACACCGGTGGAGATCAGCCCGCTGCCTTCGGCGACGGCGACACCCATCATCACCACCAGCACGATCCCGAGCGGCGGGAAGGCGGTGAAGTTCTTGATCGCCTCGGAGACGATCCGGCGCAGGCCCTCCACGGACAGGAGGTTCACGACCTCGACCGTGCCCTCCCCCGTCGGCGCGCGCACGCTCACCCCGATCGCCGAGAGCACCAGGCTCAGCACCAGCACCGCACCGCCGAGCAGCAGGAACAGCCAGAACGGGTGCGGGATGCGATTGCCGGTCCGCTCGATCCCATCGAGCAGCCGCATCGTGAATCCGGTGCGGGCGGTGGTTCCGGAGGCTGCGGACATGATGCCTTCCTGTCGGCACTGCCGGGCATCGCCGGCCGGGCTGCGGCGGGTGCAGGCCGTGGCAGCAGCATCCGGCGGGCTCGGCGTCGGGCAGCGATCATCATCGAACTGTGTCCCGCATCACGCTAGCAACGCCGGGGTGCCAGGTCGCGACCACAGCAGCTACCCATGCAGGTCACCGCGATTCTCGGAGGACCGAACGATCGGTTCCTGTCACCGATGGGTACGAGCGGCCGCGCGGCCCGCCCGCCGCCTCACGAGGGATCCTCCTCGGCGTACTGACGCTGCCGCTCGCGCTGACCATGGGTGAGGGTGCGCAGATCGGTGTCATTGTCGAAGCTCGACCCCAGAGCGCCGGCCACCACGCCCATCGCCGCGCTCAGCCACGCGATGTCCAGGTAACGCGCCACCGACGCTTCGCTCTCGAGGGTCTGCGCGAGATAGTCCGGATCGATGATGACGACGGCGCTGCCGAAGATCCCCACCATCAGGGTCAGATACAGCAGTGCCACGATCATCAGCAGCGTCAGCACGGTCGAGAGATTGTACAGCAGCACCACCTTCGCCAGCCCCGCATGCTTGGGCGCGTCCCACAGACGGTTCCCGATGATCAGCCAGGCCGTGATCGCGATCATCGCGAGCACCGCGATGCTGAACAGCCGCAGCGGACTGAGGTACATCGACATCGACCAGATGGAGCTGTAGAAGATGCCGAACGCCCCCGTCGCGGACGCGGCCGCGAGCGCGCGGGACAGCTTCGGCGCCGTGCGCAGCGGCTCGTTGCCCGCCACCATCCCCATCACGGTGCGCGCTCCCCCGATCACGCGTGAGCCCAGCAGCAGCTGGTGCTCCTCGGGGCCGCCGACCTCCCGCCACCGCGCCCAGCGACGCCCGTAGCGGGAGGCATCCCGCGGCTCGCCCGTGGGCTTCATCCGGACGGTGCAGCTCATCAGCGTGTCGAGGATGCGTCGCCGGGAGGTGAACACACCGAGGGTGGGGCAGGAGATCACCGCGACGTTGTGCTCGGGGAAGATCTCGGCGATCAGGGGACGCCCGTCCTCCACGCGCGGGATCTCCGTCAGCAGCAGGACCGCGTCGGGATCGCCGAAGGTGCGCGCATGCTCGAGCGCCTGGGAGAGGTCCAGCGTCCCGTCCGCGCGCAGGCGCAGCATGGCCGTCCGCGTCTCGAGCCGGATCGGCGGGCTGTACGTCTCGTCGAGCTGCCGCTGCAGATCCTCCTCGATCGACCGCGCCCGCGCCGTGGGCAGGCCGGGATCGGCCACCAGCAGCACTCTCACCCCGGTCGAGGGATCTGCCTCGGAGGCGGAGTCGTGCGTCTGCTCCATGGCGTCCTCTCCCTCGGATGTCTCGCGATCTCGGCGGTGGCGGCGTCCTCCTCCGTCACGGATCCGCCACAGCGCCGTCCCGGTCCGCAGATCTCCGGTGCCTGATGGCAGGCGCCGCACCGGACCCGCGGCACTCCACGTGCTGTGCACCGGTCTACCAGCCGCGCCGCACGGGAACAACGTCAGCGAACAGCTGGTCGGTGCCGGGCCCGCCACGATGCCGCAGGACCGGCAGTTGGCCAGCGAGCCGACCTGCGACGTCCCGGGTCGATCGACCGGAGACCACGCCGACGCGCGTATCCTGCACCGATGGACCTGACTCCCGCTCTCGTCGGCGCCCTGCCCAAGGTCGTCCTCCACGATCACCTCGACGGCGGGCTGCGCGCGCAGACGGTGCTCGAGCTGAGCCGCGAGCTCGGCCTCGAGGTGCCCGGCACCGAACCCGGCGGCGCCCACGGCGGCGAGCCCAGCGGCGACCTCGGCGACGAGCCCGGTACCGAGCCCGGCACGGAACCCGCCGACGGCCTCGCCGACGAACCCGGCACCGAACCCGGCAACGACCGCCAGCTCCCCGACGCACAGACGGTCGCGGACTGGTTCCACGCCGCGGCCGATTCCGGCTCCCTGCCGGCCTACCTCTCCACCTTCGAGCGCACCGTCGCGCTGATGCAGACGGCCCCGCAGCTGCGCCGCATCGCCCGCGAGTTCGTCGAGGACATGGTGGCCGACGGGGTGGTGTACGCCGAGACCCGCTGGGCACCGCATCAGCACACCGACGGTGGGCTCAGCCTCGATGACGCGGTCCAGGCCGTGCAGGACGGGCTCGACGAGGGAGTCGCCGCGGCCGAGGCCGCGGGGAAGCGGATCGTGGTGGGACAGCTGCTGTGCTACCTGCGCCACCTCGATCCCACCGACGACC
>JAAZLF010000348.1 GCA_012799425.1 Actinomycetales bacterium
ACGAGGCCGCGGCCCCAGTGCTGGGCGAGGCCCGGGATCTGGGGCAGCGCATCGCGGGCGCCGGTCGCGATCAGCAGGCGGCGGGCGGTGAGGGTGCGCCCGTCGGCAAGGGCCACGGCGAAGCGCAGGTCGCCGTCGGCCGAAGGCTCATCGGCCCGCGCTGAGGCGACCTCTCCCTGGACGATCAGGCCGCCGTACTGGCGCACCTCGGCGCGGCCGCGTTCGAGGTACTCGCCGGGCGGGGTGCTCTCGTTGCCGAGCAGGCCGTGGATCCCCTCGGCGGGGGCGTTGCGGGGGTCGCCGCTGTCGATCACGGCGACCGCGCGGCGGGAGCGGGCGAGCATCAGGGCACCGTTCAGCCCGGCGGCGCCGCCGCCGATCACGACGGCGTCGAGCAGGGCGTCGGGAAGGGCATCGGACTGGACGAGGGTTTCGGGAGTCATCGGTGAAGTCATGCAGGCAACGCTAGACAGCATTGCGACAGGCGCATAGCCTCTTGCGCATGACGCAAAACATCGGGGATGTCGACGGTCTCGTACGGCAAAGGATCCGTGCGCTGCGTCTCGCCCAGGGGCTCTCGCTCGGCGAGCTCGCCGAGCGCGCCCACCTCAGCTCCTCGACCCTCTCGCGGATCGAGAACGGGCAGCGGCGCCTGGCGCTCGACCAGCTGGTGACGCTGGCCAGGGCGCTCGACACCAGCCTGGACTCCCTGGTGGAGACGCAGGACGAGGAGGTCGTCTCCCACCCGATCAGCGACCACGGCACGGAGGCGCTGCGGTGGCGGATCCGCCACTCCCCCGACCTGGTGATCCTGCGCCAGCGCGTCACCGGACCGCCGCCGGAGCCGTCTCGGATGCGCGCCCATCCCGGGCACGAATGGCTCGTGGTCCTCTCCGGCACCCTCACCCTGCGGCTCGGTGAGCTCCGCTACCGGGTCCAGACGAACCAATCCGCCGAGTTCGACACGATGCTCCCCCACGCCTTCGGCGCCGAGGGCGGACCGGCGGAGGTGCTGCTGGTCGTGGACCCCGAGGCCCGCAAGGGCCACAGGCACGACGCCGAGGGCTGAGCGCTGAACGAAGACGACGGCCGCCCCCGGAACTGCCGGGCGGGCCGCCGTCACCTTCGTCGATGAGCGCCGCTCAGACCGCCGCGACGAAGTACGTGCCACCTGTGAGGAAGGCTTCGACGCTGAACACTCCGGAACCCACAGCACTCTCGGGGATCAGGAACGGGAGCTCACCCTCGGCCGTCCCGCCGTCATACAGGTCGCCGACATCCATCAGGTCAGCGCCCACCACGACGCTCGCCTCGTTGTAGGACCTCCCATCCTCGGCCACGTAGGACACGTCGAGCTCGATCCAGGGAGTGATCGTCTCCGGCCCCGAGTACTGGATCGTCACCGGGACCAGGATGTAGACCTGGCCCTCCGGCGCCTCTTCGTTGAACATGTTGGCATCAGCGATCACAGAGTCCGCCTCCCAGTTGACATTGCCGAGGGTGACGGACATCGTCCCGCCGTTGGTGGATATTTCGACGGCGTCGCTGACGGGCTGAGCTGGGTTCTCGCGGCTGGTCCCGATATCGGAGCTCGGTGCCTCCTCGCCCGCCGGCTCGTCTGCGGCGCCCTTCGCAGGATCCACATCGGCATCATCTGCCGTATCGCTCGCCGCCGCATCGCCATCAGCCTCCGGGGCCGTCGTCACGGGATCACCGGAGCGCACGCCATCCCCGCTCTCGGACATGGCCACCAGTGCAACGCAGCCACCCAGGCCCAGCAGGCCGATGAGAAGGAGCGTTCCACAGCCCGCGACAAGCCAGATCCATCCGCGCTTCTTCTTCGGGGGTGGCCCCATCTCCCCGCCCGGCACCGGGTAGAACCCGGAAGCAGACGTCGGTGGCGCGGAGTTCACCGAGTGCTGTCCATATGGGGCACCGAAGGCAGGCTGATCGTACGGCGAGGAGGAAGAGGGCTGCCGATGCTGCCCTCCGGGAGACTGGGGAGAGATGGGCACTTGATCACCCGTGCCACCGCCTGGCGGCACGCCTTTCCATGAGGCCCGCTTGATCGGGGCAGGTGCTGCAATCTTCACCTATGCCGCTGACACATGACGCGGACTTACGACCCGCAGGCCCCAGCATCCTGATGGATTCAGTCACACATCGCATCGCCGGCGAGAGCACAGCAAAGCGTCTCGGGAATAAACCCCTGGGCTTCCCGGTTGTTCCCTGATAGTGTCCGGCAGACCTGCGGGAGGTCGAGCCCGCGGGGCAACTCAGGGGACGTCTCGTCCTCCGGCGGCTCGACACGCCGCCCGGGCGGAGGATCCGCCCTCTCGACCAGTGCGAACCCCGCGGCTCGCGCACTGCCATGGCCGGCAGCGCGCCCGAGCCCGACTCGCACGGCCTGCGCCCCAGCGCCGCTTCCATCCCACCGACCCGGTGGCCTCCCGTGGAGCGTCGAGGCAGGTGCGCGCCATCGGCTATGGACCCGCCCCAGCGGGCCGAGGCCAGCGATCGTCCGCCCCAGCGGGCAATTCGCACCCGCGCAGCTCGCGCATCCCGGCACCCCGCCGGGCCCAGACATCCGTCGGCCCCGCGCCGACGTCGAAGGAGTATCCATGCAGTACCAGACCACGAATCATCATCGACCTCAGGCCGATCAGGCCCGGTCCCACCTGGTCGTCTTCCGCGACCAGAGCGCAGGCCTGCGCTACCTCACGCGCTCGGAG
>JAAZLF010000349.1 GCA_012799425.1 Actinomycetales bacterium
AGGATCGGGAGGTCCGGGGAGGCCGGGCTGCCGGAGTGGTGCAGTGACATCTGCGAGGTGGTCCTTCCACGTGGTCCGACGGGTCGGGCGGAGGCGGGCCCTCGCACTGTAGCCGAGCGCAAGGGCCTCCTGTGACCCTGGATGAACGTTTGCGACGAACGAGCGCCGAGCTCAGCCCACGTCGAGGCCGAGCAGGTCCTCCTCCGTCTCACGACGGATCAGGGTGCGGATCTCGCCGTCGCGGACGGCGACCACCGGGGGGCGCGGGACGTGGTTGTAGTTCGAGGCCAACGAGTAGCAGTACGCGCCGGTCACGGGGACCGAGATCAGATCGCCGGTGCGCACATCGCCCGGCAGGTACTCGTCCTTGACCACGATGTCGCCGCTCTCGCAGTGCTTGCCGACCACACGCACCACCTCGGGGCTCGCGTCGGAGACGCGGCCCGTGAGCAGGCACGAGTAGTCCGCGTCGTACAGCGCCGTGCGCACGTTGTCGCTCATGCCGCCGTCGACCGAGACGTAGAGACGGTGGTGGGGGCCGCCCAGTCGCACGTCCTTGATGGTGCCCACCGTGTACAGCGTCTGAGTGGAGGGGCCCGCGATGGCACGGCCCGGCTCGAAGGACAGGTGCGGCACCTCGAGCTCGAGGTCACGGCACTGGCGCACCACGATCTCGGCGATCCCGGAGGCGAGGGCCTCGGGGCTCTGCGGGGTGTGCTGGGTGTTGTACATGACGCCGAAGCCGCCGCCCAGGTCGAGCTGGCTGATCGTGTGCCCGAGCTCGTCCCGTACCTGCGCCACCAAGCCCAGGATGCGCCGGGCGGCGACCTCGAAGCCGCCCGTGTCGAAGATCTGCGAGCCGATATGGGAGTGCAGCCCCACCAGGTCCAGGCGCTGGGCCGCGAGGGTGCGGCGCACGGCCTCGAAGGCGTCACCGGCGGTGAGCGAGAGCCCGAACTTCTGGTCCTCGTGGGCGGTGGCGATGAACTCGTGGGTATGCGCCTCGACGCCCGTGGTCACGCGCAGCATCACCGCGGCACGCAGATCGAGCTGCTCGGCGAGCGTGTCGACCCGATCGATCTCGTCGAGGGAGTCGATCACGATGCGGCCCACGCCGGCCTCGAGAGCGCGACGGATCTCGGCGTCGGACTTGTTGTTGCCGTGCAGGGCGATGCGCTGGGCAGGGAACCCGGCACGCAGCGCGACGGCGAGCTCTCCCCCGGTGCAGACGTCCAGGCCCAGCCCGTCCTCCTCGACCCAGCGGGCCACGGCACCGCACAGGAACGCCTTGCCGGCGTAGTAGACGTCAGCCCCGGCATGAGCGCTGAAAGCCTCGCCGAAGGCGTCGCGGAAGGCGCGGGCACGGTGGCGGAAATCGTCCTCGTCCAGCACGAAGGCGGGGGTGCCGACCTCCTCGGCGATGCGGTGCACGTCCACTCCGCCCACCTCGACGGAGCCCTCGGCGCCACGGCGGGTGCTGCGCGACCACAGGCCGTCGATCAGGGTGTTGACGTCGGCCGGATAGGGCAACCAGGTGGGTGCCGCATCGTTGCCGTGGAGGGCTCCGGCCTCGTGTGCGCGCATATCTGCTCCTGATCTCGCTGATCCGCCCCGGCATTCGCCGGAGAGTCGCGCCATCGGCGCCCTGCGAGCCTAGGCGTGCTGCGGTCACGGGCGCAGACCCGTCCGCTCCGCGAACGCCCGGGCGTCCAGGGGCCGTCCGGCCGGTCAGCGGCCGTCGCTCCAGGTCAGAACTCCAGCTCAGGCGAGGGGTGCACGGCCGGGTCAACGCTCGGGTGACCGATCGCACTTGATAGTGTCGAGGTATCGGCGCGGGAGCCGTCGGCCGCCGTCCTCCGGCACCCGATCCGGCTCCTCGCCCCGTCCCACGACTCGAGCGAAGGAGATCCGGTGCCCTCAGCATCCTCGTCCCAGGACGATCAGCGCCAGCACGAGCTGGTGGTGGTCGCCAATCGACTCCCGGTGGACTCCCGCACCCTGCCCGACGGCGCCACGGAGTGGGTGACCAGCCCGGGCGGGCTCGTCACCGCGATGGAATCCGTGATGCGCACCGTCGACTCGGGCGCCTGGGTGGGCTGGGGAGGATCCCCCGGCGAGGCGCCGGACCCCTTCGAGGCCGACGGCATGAGCCTGTACCCGGTGCGCCTGGGCCAGGAGGACGTCGAGCGGTACTACGAGGGCTTCTCCAACGCCACGCTCTGGCCCCTCTACCACGATGTGATCGTGGACCCAGAGTTCCATCGCACCTGGTGGGACACCTATCTCTCGGCGAACCGGCGCTTCGCGGAGACCGCCGCGCCGGTGGCCGCGCCCGGTGGCACGATCTGGGTGCACGACTATCAGCTGCAGCTGGTCCCCCAGATGATCCGTGCCAAGCGCAGCGATGTGCGGATCGGGTTCTTCAACCACATCCCCTTCCCCTCCGTCGAGCTCTTCTCCCAGCTGCCCAAGCGCAACTCCATCCTGCGGGGCCTCCTGGGCGCTGATCTGCTCGGCTTCCAGCGGGAGACCGATTCGCTGAACTTCGTCTCGGCGGTGCGCAAGCTGCTGGGCTACCACGTCGAAGGGATGACGATCTTCGTGCCCGGCCTCGGCGCCGCACCTGTGCGAGAGGTCCAGGTCCAGACCTTCCCCATCTCGATCGACTCCGCCGCCGTCTCCGCACTCACCGAGGACCCGGAGATCCGCGAGCGCGCCCTCGAACTGCGCCGCGAGCTCGGCAATCCGGAGAAGGTCGTGCTGGGCGTGGACCGGCTCGACTACACCAAGGGGATCCGGCACCGTCTCAAGGCCTGGGGCGAGCTGCTGGATGATGGGTCCATCGACCCTCACGACGCGGTCATGATCCAGGTCGCGACACCCTCCCGCGAGCGGGTGGAGGCCTACCGCCAGCTGCGTGACGAGGTCGAGCTGATCGTGGGCCGGATCAACGGCGAGCACGCCCCGATCGGGCGCCCCGCCGTTTCCTACCAGCACCACTCCTTCGACCGCCGCGACATGACCGCCATGTTCATGGCTGCGGACGTGGTGCTGGTGACGGCGCTGCGCGACGGGATGAACCTGGTGGCCAAGGAGTACGTCGCCTCCCGGCCCGACCTGCAGGGCGTGCTGGTGCTCAGCGAGTTCGCGGGCGCCGCGGACGAGCTGCGCGCCGCGGTGCTGGTGAATCCGCACGACATCGACGAGCTCAAGGCCGCGATCCTGCGCTCGCTGGCCATGCCTGCGGAGGAGCAGGAGGAGGCGATGCGGTCGCTCCGCCACCAGGTGATGGAGCATGACGTACAGACCTGGGCGCACAACTTCCTGCAGGAGCTCGAGGAGTCCGGGGATCCGGAGCCCGAGGTCAGGCCCGCCATCCAGCTCAAGGGCGATGCGCCGAGCGAGCCCGGCGCCCTCGACTCCGCCCTGGCGCAGTTCGCCGAGGTGCCGCGCCTGCTGATCGCCTCGGACTTCGACGGCGTGATCGCCCCGATCGTCGCGGACCGTGATGCGGTCCAGCCCGACGCGCCGTCCCTGACCGCGCTCCGTGAGCTCTCCGAGCTGCCCGGGGTCGCCGTCGCTCTGGTCTCCGGCCGTGCGCTGGCGGACCTGGACTCCCACACACGCATGCCGAGCTCGGTGGTGCTGGTGGGCTCGCACGGCGCGGAGGTCGGCGCGCTCCCGCCGTGGATGCAGGCGGAGGTGCTGGACAAGTCCTCGCTCGCGATGACCCCGCAGAAGGAGGAGCTGCTCGCCTCGATCACCGCGACCCTGCGCCGGATCGCGCGCGCTCACCCCGGCACCGAGGTGGAGACCAAGCCCACCGCGGCGGTGCTGCACACCCGCAATGCGAAGGGCCGCGGGAGCATCAACGCGACCGAGTCCGCGCTCGAGTACGCGATGACGCTGCCCGACGTCACGGTCACCCCGGGCAAGGAGGTCGTCGAGTTCGCGGTGGTGCCGACCTCCAAGGGCGTGGCCGTGGACACCCTGGCCCGCGCGAGCGCCGCTGACGCCTGGCTCTACCTGGGCGACGACGTGACCGACGAGTCCGTCTTCGCGCAGCTCGGAGAGAGGGACCTGGGCGTGAAGGTGGGCGCCGGCGACACTGCCGCGCGCCTGCGCATCGCAGACACCGAGGCGGTGCGGGGCGTGCTGCAGCGACTGCTCGAGCTGCGCCGCGAGACGCGCTGAGAGGAGCTCCCGCCTCCGGTCGATGCCCCACGCCTGCACAGGAGTGGGGCATCGGCTCGTCCACGGCCTGGGCGGCGAGCGACCGCACTGGCTGGCGGCAGCGTCCGGGAACGGAGGAATCCCCGCCCATGTGCCGTGATGGCCATGGACGGGGATTCTTCTCGGTGCCCGCGACAGGATTCGAACCTACGACCTTCTGCTCCGGAGGCAGACGCTCTATCCACTGAGCTACGCGGGCCGACCAGGGAAGTCTAGCAACACCTCGCCGGAGGGGACGACACCGCCCGCGACACGGGCCGCGGTTGTGAGCGGGACCTCATCACGGCAGCGGAAGCTGTGCGCCGTGGAGGACGGCCGACGGATCCGCGGCGATGCCTAGTCCGCTGGGCTCCGCCCCGGAACGCACCAGCAGGTCGCCCACGGCGGCGATCATCGCGCCGTTGTCGGTGCACAGGCGGGGCGGGGGGATCCGCAGCTCGATGCCGTGCTCATCGCACTTCTCCTGCGCCACCGCGCGCAGCCGTGCGTTCGCGGCGACCCCGCCGACGATGACCAGGGTGTCCAGCCCACGTTCGCGCACCGCACGCACCGCCTTCTTCACCAGCACGTCCACGACGGCCTGCTCGAAGGAGGCGGCGATGTCTGCGACGGGCACCGCCTCGCCGGCGCGCTCGAGGGTCTCGACGGTGCGTGCGACAGCGGTCTTGAGCCCGGAGAAGGAGAAGGTGTACGGGGCATCACCCTGGCGGAGCATCGCACGGGGGAAGGAGAAGGCCGTGGGGTCACCGTCCACGGCGGCACGGGAGATCACCGGCCCACCCGGGTAGCCGAGGCCCAGCAGCCGCGCGACCTTGTCGAAGGCTTCGCCTGCAGCATCGTCGAGGGTGTCGCCGAGGTGCTCGATCGGATCGCGCACGAGATCGCCGACGGCGAGGATCGAGGTGTGCCCGCCGGAGACGATCAGCACGATGCTGCGCTCGGGCAGCGGACCGTGCTCGAGGACGTCCGCTGCGGCATGGCCCGCCAGGTGGTGCACACCGTAGAGCGGGACGTCCAGCGACCAGGCGATCGACTTCGCGGCGGCGAGGCCGACGTGCACGGCGGTCGCCAGGCCGGGCCCGGAGGTCACCGCGACATGGGTGATGTCCTCGCGCTGCACGCCGGCGTCGTCGAGTGCGAGCTGCAGGGTGGGCACGACCGCTTCGAGATGGGCGCGGGCAGCGATCTCGGGGACCACTCCCCCGAAGTCGGCGTGCTGCGCGGCGCTCGAGGCGAGCCCCTGGCCCAGCAGCCGACCCTCGGAGACGATGCCGAAGCCCGTCTCATCGCAGGACGACTCGACGCCGAGAACGATCGGGGTCGACGTGGTCGTCACCGCAGGATCGACATCGGGTCGGAGTAGCTGCCCGCCTCGTCCATCTTCGCGAAGTGCAGGTGGCACCCGGTG
Organism: Actinomycetales bacterium; assembly: GCA_012799425.1. Classification (GTDB taxonomy): domain Bacteria; phylum Actinomycetota; class Actinomycetes; order Actinomycetales; family Dermabacteraceae; genus Brachybacterium. Next base: position 5,642 of record JAAZLF010000349.1, read on the forward strand.
GAGCGGCCGGTCGAGCCGACCGTGCCGATGGTCTCGCCCGCGGAGACGGTCGCGCCGACCGAGGTGCTGAAGCCCTGCAGGTGGTAATAGCCGGTGATGACGCCGTTGCCGTGGTCGATCTTGACCCGGTTGCCGGAGGCGTTGTTGTACTCCACCGCCACGACGGTCCCGGACTGGGCTGCGGAGACCGGGGTGCCGCAGGCAGCACCGAAATCGACGCCGTTGTGGCTCTTGTAGTAGCCGAGCACGGGGTGCATGCGACCGCCGAAGCCGGAGGTGATCGGTCCGCCGACCGGACGGAGGTAGCCGGAGGAGCCGATGGGCTCGGCGGCGCCGCCCTCCTCCGAGGCCTCGGCCTCGGGGGCAGGCTCGGGCTCGGGCTCGGGGACCGAGACCTCGATGCCGGTGCCCTCCTCCTCGGAGTCTCCGGACTCGTCCGATGCCGGGGAGGTGCGCTCCTCGCTGCGGCTGGCGTCAGCGTCCTCGTCGCGAGTCTCGACGGCGGCGTCGGTGGTCGCGGCCCCCTCGGCAGAGGGAAGTGCCACGGGGGCGATCGCTGCGGCCGGCTGTGCGGCAGGAGCTGCGGGCTGGGCCTGGGCGAGCATCTCGCCCTGCGCATCGGCCTCGTCGATGCCGGCCGCGGCGGCGGCGAGCGGAGCGGCGATCGTGGCGGTCGCGAGGACTCCCAGGACACCGACCTTCAGGGCGCTCGCCGGCAGGGCGGAGTCGCGGTGGGTCCCTCCGACTGCACGATGCTTGCGCACCGTGGCGCGTCCGTCGGCGCGATGATTCGCCACGTGTAGACCTCTTCCATTGCGACTGCGTGATTCTCGTTGGACCATCTGTCCGATCGCGACGCCGGACAGGGGAAGCACGCGTCGCCGAACAACCTCGACAAACCTACGCGCCGTCCCCACGGCAGGACGACCAGGTCAACCGGGTCATTGCCAAGTTTTTGCCATCGCGCCCCAAAGGTTGCCCGATCTTGACGAGCCGGGCCGCCCCCAGGGGGTGCCAGATCACGTCCGGCCCGCTGTGCACGACCCATGGGTCACATCGTGAGGTCCAGCTGCTCGACGTCTAGAGTGGCCCCATGTCGACCCCGGACCAGACCGCAGCCCCCGGCACCTCGCCCGTGCGCGTGGTGGTGATCGAGGACGAGCCGACGATCACCCGCGCGATCGCGGACCGGCTCACCGCAGAGGGGTGGGAGGTCTCCACCGCTCTCGACGGCCCCTCCGGCGTGCGGAGGGTGAGCGAGGAGCGGCCCGACGTCGTGGTGCTCGACGTGATGCTGCCCGGCTTCGACGGTCTCGAGGTGTGCCGCCGCATCCAGGCGGACGAGCCGGTCCCGGTGCTCATGCTCACCGCACGGGATGATGAGACCGACATGCTGGTGGGCCTCGGCGTCGGGGCGGACGACTACATGACCAAGCCCTTCTCCATGCGCGAGCTGGTGGCCCGGCTCAAGGCGCTGCTGCGGAGGGTCCGTCGCACCGGCCCTCCCGCCCCCACGGAGGCCGAGAAGCAGGAGGCGCTGCAGTTCGGTGACCTGGTGATCGACCGGGCCGGCCGCCGGGTGATGCGCGCCGGAACCCCGGCCCACCTCACCCCCACCGAGTTCGACCTGCTGCTGTGCCTGGCGGGGGCGCCCGGCACCGTCCTCACCCGTGAGCAGCTGCTCGCGGACGTCTGGGACTGGGTCGATGCGACCGGCACCCGCACCGTGGACTCCCACGTCAAGGCGCTGAGGCGCAAGCTCGGCGCGGACCTGGTCCGCACCGTGCACGGCGTGGGCTATGCGCTCGAGATCCCCGAAGATCCCGAGGAGGACGGCGCCGCCCCCGTGGTGCCGACGGGCTCGGACATCTCCTCGATGCCCACCCCGAACCTGCCCGACGACGACTCGTGACCCCTTCGGCCG
>JAAZLF010000350.1 GCA_012799425.1 Actinomycetales bacterium
AGGCCATGGCCTTGGACTCCTTGGACACCAGCAGTTCCGACAGCGGCATCGACCCGCGCGAGGACTCCTGCCTCCTGGCCATGTGTGCAGCTCCTCGCTCTCGGTCCCGTACAGTGCGGCGTGCGAGGTCCTATCGTGCCACTGTCCTGCACTCTCGTGACGGAATCCACAGTCGGCGGACCGGTCCTCCACTTCTGGCCCGCACGCATCTGAGCTATGATTCCGTGGTTGCCCTGACCGCCGGGGGCTCGCACCTCCGTGCTCACCCAGGTCACCGACCCCGCCGTCCAGGCGCGGGGGTGGAGCGGGCACCGCGATCAGAACATCGACGTACCAGGAGACGACAGTGGCTGCTTCCACGTGTGACATCTGCGCCAAGAGCCCGCGCTTCGGCAAGAGCGTGTCCCACTCGCACCGCCGGCACTCGCGTCGCTGGAACCCGAACATCCAGTCCGTCCGCACTGTGATCAACGGCACCAGCAAGCGCGTGAACGTGTGCACCTCCTGCCTCAAGGCAGGCAAGGTCAGCACGCTCGGTGCCTGAGCGAGACCGCAAGGATTCATCCGCGTGAGCCCTCACCCTTCGGGGTGGGGGCTTTCGTGCATCCGGAGGGGCTTGCCTCAGGGAACGTCGCGCAGCTGTGCGGTGAGGCCGTTCGGAATCTCGAGGAGGTGCACGGGATCGACCTCCTCGCGGTCCAGGGTCGCCAGCAGCGGTGCGGTGTGCGGGTCGGTGGGGTGGTTGTCGAGGTCGAGCGAGGCGACGCCGGCGGCGCGCAGCTGCTCGAGCAGGGCGCCGAGGCAGAGCGCGACATCGGCCCTCGCGTGCGGTGCGGCGGCGTCGACCGCCTCGAGGGAGCCCTCGCGCGTGACGGCGGCGTCGCCGCTGCGGCTGCCCTCGTTGCTCTCTGGGCCGCTGTAGAGGTCGGCGAGCGCCGTGATCCGTCCATCGCGCACCACGGCTACGGAACGTTCGCGTGCGGTCTCCTCGTAGAACTCCTCCCCCGCCACGGGACGGATCAGGTCTCGCGTTGCGGTCGGCGACCAGCTGGCGTGCTGCCAGAGATAGCGGTCGGTGAGCGCGTCGATCACCTGCTCCCGCGGCAGCTCGGTCCACGCCACCGCGCGCGCCGCGCCGTCGTGGTGGGTGCGCACCGCGGCGCACCAGCGGGCGGTGCGCTCCGCGGCGACGTCGACGCGCAGCAGCGGCACCTCGAGGTAGGTCACCGCGCCCTGCGCGCGCAGGAACAGCTCCCGCTCCGAGCTCGGCACCGCCTGGCTCGACAACGGATTATCGCTGTATTTTCCGAGTTCGCGAAGAAGCGCTGTGCCGTGCCCGCGGCGGCGGTGCGCCTGCTCGATCTCGAGCTCGACGAGATCGCTCCCGGGGTGGACCGTATTCGGGCCGATGCGGCCCACCCCGATCACGCGCGGTGCACCGGAACCGGGATCGTCGACCTCGAGCACGAGAGCGCGGAAGCCCTCGCGCCAGCCGTCCGGCTTCAGCCACTCGAAGCGGTGGCCGTCCCGGTCCGCGTCGGCCGCCGTGGCCGGACGGAACCGTCGCGCCCCGGCGACCGGCGCCGACTCGCTCATGCGACCGGGGCGTCCGCGAAGGTCGCGGTGTCGATCACGGCACGGAAGTGGACCTCGCCCGCGACCACCCGGTCGTAGGTGGCGTCAGCATCCTGGACTCCGATGACCTCGATCTTCGCGGCGAGACCGTGCTCGGCGCAGAAGTCCAGCATCTCCTGGGTCTCGGCGATGCCGCCGATGTTCGAGCCGGCGAGCACCTTGTTGCCGCCGATCAGCGATCCGAAACCTACGGGCTGCTTCTCCGGGGGCAGGCCCACGACCGCCATCACGCCGCGGGGCGTGAGCAGGCGCAGGTAGCGGTCCACGGGGACGGAGGCGCTGATGGTGTTCAGGATGAGGTCGAACTCGCCGCGGTGGTCACGGAAGAAGTTCTCGTCGGTCGTGGACAGCACCCGCTTCGCACCGAGGGCGAGCGCGTCCTGCTCCTTCCTCAGCGAACGTGAGAGCACGGTGAGCTCGGCGCCCATCGCGGCGGCGAGCTGCACGCCCATGTGGCCGAGACCGCCCAGCCCCAGCACCGCGACGCGCTTGGCACGGCCGTCGACCGTCTCACCGGCGCCCCAGCGGCGCAACGGGGCGTAGGTGGTGATCCCGGCGCACAGCAGCGGAGCGGCGGCGTCGAAGTCGATGGCCTCGGGGATCCGCAGCACGAAGCGCTCGTCGACGACGACCTTCTCGGCGTAGCCGCCCTGGGTGACGGTGCCGTCGACGTCCTGCGCGTTATAGGTGCCGACGTTGCCCTCCAGGCAGTTCTGCTCCTGACCTGCGCGGCACTCCTCGCAGGCGCCGCAGGAGTTCACCATGCAGCCCACGCCCACGCGGTCGCCGACCTTCCAGCCGGTGACGTCCGCCCCGACGGCGGAGACGACGCCCGCGATCTCGTGGCCGACGGTCAGCGGGAAGTGCGCCTCGCCCCACTCGTTGCGGATGGTGTGGATGTCGCTATGACAGATCCCGGCGGCCTTGATGTCGATGACCACGTCACCGGCGCGCGGGTCGCGGCGCTCGATCGTGGTGACGCGGAACGGCTGGTCGGGGCCGGTCTTCTGCAGGGCCTTGACGGTGATCGGCATGGAGGTCTCCTCGACAGCTCGTGGGTCCGGAAGCGCGTGCGCGCCGCCGACCAGCCTAGTCGCGCTCAGGAGAAATGGTCGAAGCCCTCCCCCTCGATGGGCTCGCCGTCCAGGACCACGCCCGGCCCTCCCGCATCCCCCGGCAGCACCCGTCCGATCGCGCGGAAGCCGCTCGGCACCTCGGTCGGCGCGAAGGTCGCGAGCATCGCGTGCTCCTCGGCCCCGTGCAGCACCCACGCCCACGGGTCCTCGCCGAGCTCGGAGGCGAGGCCGGCCAGCTGCGCGACGTCCGGCTCGAGCGCATGCGGATCGATATCGAGGGTGACGCCGGAGTCGCGGGCCAGGCGGCCCACGTCGCGCACCAGCCCGTCGGACAGATCCATCATCGCGCCGGCGCGGCGACCCCCGCCCCAGCCGAGCGAGAGATCGGGGTCGGGGGCGTCGTGCCAGCGCACCAGCTGCGCGGCCGACGGGTCCTGGACGCGGTCGAGCATGATCGTGGGCCGGCCGTCGTCCCCTGGCCGGATCAGCACCCGTTCGGCGAGGACCAGTGCGAGACCCGCCGCGGAGCGGCCCAGACGGGGCGCGCCGATCGCGAGGATGTCGCCCGGCCGAGCGCCGGAGCGGGTGACGGCACGCTGCTCCTCGGGCAGGGAGCCCATGGCGGTGACGGTGACCGTCAGCTGATCAGCACGCCCGAGATCGCCGCCGACGATGCTCGCACCATCAGCCTCCGCCCGCGCCGTCAGGCCGATGGTCAGCTCCTCGAAGACTGCGGCGGGGAGGCCGGCAGGGGCGGAGATGGAGACCACCAGCGCGAGCGGCCGCGCCCCCATCGCGGCGACGTCCGCGATGTTCTGCACCGCCGCCTTCTGGCCGATCCAGCGGGGCGTGGTGGTGTGGGCGAGGAAGTCGTGGCGCTCGATGAGCGTGTCGGTGGTGACCACCAGGCGCGGGGTCGGCAGGCGCACCACAGCGGCGTCGTCACCGGGACCGAGCTCCACCTCGGGGCCGAGCCGCAGGTGCGGGAGCATGCGGGCCAGGAGGGCCGCCTCACCGCGAGGGACGGAGCCGTGGGAAGTGTCGCCTGCCATGCACCCAGTGTGCCCGACCCTCGCACCCAGCAGAGCGCTGTGCCGGACCGGTAGGCTCGCAGCGTGCTCCGATCGCGTCTGCTCGCCCTCCCCGCCGCCGCCCTGATGGCCGTGGGGCTGGTCTCATGCGGCACCGTCCAGGTGCCCGCCGGCCCCGAGGCCTCGCATCCCGTGTGCGCGGACATCGTCCTCGGTGCCCCGCCCGAGGTGCTCGGCATGGAGCGCCAGGAGACCTCCAGCCAGGGCACCGCCGCGTGGGGCAGCGGCGAGGACACCGTGGCGATGCGCTGCGGCGTGACGCCCCCCGGCCCCACCACGGACACGTGCACCCGGCTGGAGGACGGCAGCGGGATCGAGGTCGACTGGATCGTGCGCGAGCTCGAGGACGGGGTGTTCCTGTACACCACCTACGGTCGCGAGCCCGCCATCGACGTCACCGTGCCGCGCTCGGCCGCGCCGGATCAGCCCTCGGGCGCGGCGCTGGACCTCGCTCAGGTGGTCAGCCGCAACATCGAGGCGACCACGCACTGCGTGGGCCCCGGCGACGAGGGAGCTCAGTAGAAGTTCGTCCCGCTGCCGCGCTCAGCGCGGGCCGAGACGGCGCGTGCGAGCCCGCTCGATCAGCTCGGCGATGAGGTCGGCGTAGCTCAGGCCCATGTTCTCCCACAGCACCGGGAACATGGAATAAGGGGTGAACCCCGGCATCGTGTTCACCTCGTTGACCAGGACCCGCTGATCACGGGTGACGAACATGTCCACCCTGGCCAGACCCTCCAGCCCCAGCGCGGTGAACGCCCGGCAGGCGGTCTCGCGGATCTCCTCGAGCAGCGGATCGGGCAGCGCCACGGGCACATCGATGCTCACCGTCCCCTTGCCGAAGTACTTCGCCTCGTAATCGTAGAACTCGAGGTCGTCGCCCACCTTCACCTCGCCGGGCAGCGTGGTCCCCGGCTCCTGCCCGTCACGGCCCTGCAGCACGCCGCACTCGACCTCGCGGGCGTCCAGCCCCTCCTCCACGAGCACCTTCGGGTCCTCGACGAAGGCCTCCTTCATCGCCGCGTCGAGCTGGGCGGGATCGGTGACGCGGGTGACGCCGAGGCTCGAGCCGGCGCGTGCGGGCTTGACGAACCACGGAAGCGGATGGTTCTTCCGCAGGTGGGCGAGAACCCGGTGGGACTCTGCGGCCCAGCGGTCCTCGTGGACCACGATGCCGGGAGCGCACTCGAGGCCTGCGGCTCGCAGCGCGAGCTTGGTCGCCGCCTTGTCCATCGCCGTCGCCGAGGCGTGCACTCCGCTGCCCACGTACGGGATGTCGAGCATCTCGAGCATGCCCTGGACGGTGCCGTCCTCCCCGTAGGAGCCGTGCAGCACGGGCCAGACCACATCGACGCCGGCAAGGTCGTGGACCGTGCCCTCGCGGATGGTGCGCAGGACGATCCGCTCCCCCGCCCGGTGACGGGCGCCGGGCAACAGCACCTCCTGGCCGGAGGGGTCCACCTCGGGGGCGCGCCCGTCGACGAGGGTCCAGTCGCTGGGATCGTCGGAGACATGGGTCCAGCGACCCTCGCGGGTGATGCCGATGGCGATCACGTCGAAGCGCTCGCGATCGATCGCAGCGAGGATGCCGCCGGCGGTCACGCACGAGATGCCGTGCTCCCCGCTGCGGCCGCCGAACAGGAGGGCGACGGTGGTTGTCATGACCTCAGGATATTCACTGAAGCTCACTCCGGGCGCACCGAGCGCGCCAGCAGGGCCGAGGTGACCTCTTCGATGCCCGCTCCGTGGTCCACCACGTCCACCACCGAGCGGGTGATCGGCATGTCCACGCCGAGTGCGGCGGCGAGCTCCGCCACGGCCCGGGCGGTCGCGACGCCCTCGGCGGTCTGACCGACCTC
>JAAZLF010000351.1 GCA_012799425.1 Actinomycetales bacterium
ATCGAGAGCGCCTTCGAGGGCGACGGCACCGAGCAGAACCCGGGCCTGACCGCCGCGGCGGATCAGCTCGCGACCGGGGCGCGGGCCAGCGCCGACGGCGCCGGGGAGCTGGCCGACGGCACCGATCAGCTTGCCGCGGGTGCGGACGAGCTGGGCGCCGGCGCGGATCAGCTCGCCCAGGGCAACCGGCAGCTGGCCGATGGCACCGGCGAGCTCGCCGATGGCACCGAGGGTCTGGCGGAGGGCACCTCCGAGCTCTCGGAGGGCACCGAGGAGCTCGCGGGCGGCATGCGGGAGGGTGCCGACGCGGTGCCGTCCTACACCGAGGACGAGCGCACCCGCATGGCGGAGATGGCCGCCTCCCCCGTCGGCACCGAGGCGGAGCGTCAGAACGAGGCGAACGGCGCGGACACCGCGACCTTCCCGTTCGTCACCGGGCTCGCGCTGTGGCTGGGCGCCTTCGGCACGTTCCTGCTGCTGCCGGCGCTGTCGCGGCGTCTGCTGGATCGGGCGCTGCCGATGGCCCAGGTGGTGCTGCGGTCGCTGGCCCCGGCACTGCTGATCGCCGTGGTGCAGACCGTCGCGGTGCTGGCCGTGCTGACCGCCATCGGGATCTCTCCGGTCTCGCCGCTGTCGGTGGGCGTGATCGCTCTGGCGGGCGCGGTGATGTTCGCGGCGCTGCACCAGATGCTGCTGACGGTGCTGGGCGATCGCATCGGCCGGATCTCCTCGATCGTGCTGATGGTGCTGCAGGTGGTGACGCTGGTGGGGATCGTCCCGGTGCAGACCGCGCCGGAGCTGCTGCAGTCGATCAGCTCGCTGATGCCGCTGTCGATCGTCACCCAGGGTCTGGTGCATTCAGCGCTCGGAGGGTCGCTGGTGAGCACCTCGAGCACGCTGCTGGCGATCCTGGCCTGGGCGGCGGTGTCGCTGGTGCTGACGCTGTTGGCCTCCCGTCGGGCGCGCCTGGCGGGACGCTCCGAGCGAGTGGGCGGCAGGGCCGTCCCGGCGGCTGCCTGAGGGGAACAGTCACTGGAAGTCCCTGGACCTGCCGGCCGCGACCAGGTCCAGGGACGCGACGTCGTCGGCGACCAGGTTCACCGCGCCGCTGCGGTTCTCGACGATGCCGCGCAGCACGATCGCTCGGGCGGTGCGCAGCAGTGCCCGGTGACGCACCCAGAACCCCTGGGAGCAGACCACGTTGAGGATCCCGGTCTCGTCCTCGAGGCTGAGGAAGGTGACGTTCCCGGCGGTGGCCGGGCGCTGGCGGTGGGTGATCACCCCCGCCACCCGGATGCGGGTGGAATCCTCCGCCGCGCGGGTGCCGGCGATCGAGAGCACCCCGCCCGTCGTGAGCTCCTGGCGCACCAGCGCCATCGGGTGTTCGTCCAGGGTGATGCCGGTGGCCCAGGCGTCGGCGGTGGCGAGCTCGGCATCGCTCATGCCCGGCAGCATCGGGGCCTGCGCGCCGACGGCGAGGTGCGGCAGGGTCTCCGGTGACTCCTGCGCAGCGGCGCCCGCCGCCCACAGCGCCTGACGGCGCGAAGTGGCCAGCGCATCCAGCGCCCCGGCGGTGGCCAGCGCCTCGAGCTGGCGGGCGGTCAGCCGCACCCGTCGGGCGAGGTCCGGGACGGAGACGAACGGCCCGCCCCGCGCCCGCTCCTTCGTGATCTGCTCGGCGGTCTCGGTGCTGATCCCCCGCACCTGGTCCAGGCCCAGCCGGATCGTCGGGCCCTTCGCGGCCCTCTCCCCCTGCACCTGTTCGCGGGGAGGATCCAGCCGGTAGCCGTGATGCTCGTCGTCGGTCTCCAGGTCCGTGCGGGCACGGCTCCTGAGCACGTCCGGGCCGCGGGTGAGCACGCCGTGCCGGCGGGCATCGGCCACCAGCGACTGCGGGGAGTAGAAGCCCATCGGCTGGGAGCGCAGCAGCGCCGCGGTGAACGCCGCCGGGTAGTGGCATTTCAGGTAGGAGCTCGCGTACAC
>JAAZLF010000352.1 GCA_012799425.1 Actinomycetales bacterium
GTGAAGCGCTCATCGCCCGCGGTGTCCACCGCGTAGGCGAGCAGCGTGTGGTCGGGGGAGGGGACCAGGCCGCCCAGCGAGTAGAACTCGGAGCCTTCTGCTTCGGCCTGCGCATCCAGCAGCATCTGCTCGCCCTCGAGCATCACGCCCGGCTCGACCTGCGGCAGGACGCCCGCATCGGCGACGCGGGTGAAGGCGGGGTAGTCGTTCCCGGCGGTGGTGCGGGTGATGTACCACCAGTTGCCGCGACGCACCGGCACGCTGAGGTCCGTCTCCTGGGTGTGTCCCACGAACTCCTCGACCAGTGTGCCGCGCAGCCCCTCCAGGTGGGCGGTACGGGCGTCGGCGTAGGCGTTCTCGGCCTCGAGGTGTGCGATCACCTCGGGGTCGGTCTTGTCCCGCATCCACTCGTAGGGATCCACGACGGTGTCGCCGTGGAAGGTCCGCTCGGTGGGGCGATGGGCGGGGACGGGCGCTGCCGGGAGGTCCTGGGTCATTCCCCGAGCGTAACGGCGCCGAGCTGATCGAGGAGCCAGGCCACGCTCGACACTTGCGCGTCGACCAGCGCTGAGCGCGGCCGGGCGCGGGTGCGGGGCGGCCCAGCGCCCGCACCGGCGTATCCTGGTGCCACTGCTGCAGGGCCGCGCAGGAGGTGTGGACCATGGATCTGACCGGTTCGAACATCGTGGTGGGCTACGACGACACCACCGCGGCGATGGCGGGCGTCCGCTGGGCCGCGGAGCTCGCCCGCGACACGGGGTCGGGGGTGCATCTCGTCCACGCCTGGACCTGGCCGCTGATCGGGCAGGGAACGGCCGGGATCCCGGTGATCGACCCGGCCGGGCCCCGGAACCAGGCCAGTCGCCTGCTCGAGGACGCGGCAGAGCGCGTCCGCGCGACCTTCCCCGAGGTGACGGTGACCTCCGAGCTGCTCGCCGGGATGCCGCGCGAGGTCCTCGAGGAGATCTCGGGGGCCACGGACCTGCTGGTCGTCGGCACTCGCGGCCTCGGAGCGGTGATGGGGGTGCTGCTGGGCTCGGTCAGCCGCGGCATCCTCGACGATGTCGGCTGCCCGGTCGCGGTGATCCGCTCGGACCATCATCGTGCAGGCCCCGTGCTCGTCGCCTACGACGGCTCCGACGCCGCCGGTGAGGCCGTCGACGCCGCCGCGGATCTCGCCGACATCTGGGGCACCCCGCTGAGAGTCGTCCACGTGCAGGTCGGGGCGCACGAGCCCTACGGGAGCGGCGTCGAGACCGTCGAGGCCTGGGGCGCGAGCGCCCGCTCCCGAGCAGTGCTCGACGAGGGCGTCGCCCGCGCCGCCGCACGCCACGGAGCAGTGGAGGTCCAGTCGCGGGCTCTCGAGGACCGCTCTGTCGCCGAGGGCCTGCTGACCGCTGCGGCCGGCGCCCGGATGCTGGTGATCGGCCACCGGGGGCTGAGCCGCGGCCGTATCGGCTCGACCGCTCATGCCACCGTGCTCCATGCGACGGGCAATGTCATGGTGGTCCGCGAATCCCTCGGCACGTGATGTGACTCGCGTCTGCAGGCGGGCGGTTTGAACGCGCGGGCGCGCGGCGGTTAAGCTGTTCGACGGTAGCGTGTCCGAGCGGCCGAAGGTGCTTCACTCGAAATGAAGTGTGGTTCATAGCCACCGCGGGTTCAAATCCCGCCGCTACCGCTCCTGACCTGGAGTGATGCCAGGTTGAGAAGGCCCCCGCCGAAACCCGGCGGGGGCCTTCTCATGTGCTGGGGCAGGGTCAGCGCTCCTGGAACTCCTCGTCGAGGTTCTTCTCCAGCAGGGCGGCGAGAGCGTCGAGGGACTGCTCGGCCTGCTCCCCGTCGGCCCGCAGCGTGACCTCGTCGCCGTGGCCGACGTTCAGCGTCAGCAGCATGAGGATGCTGGAGGCCTTCACCGGGCCGGCGTCGGCCGTCTCGATCGTGACGGCGACGGGCTGTTCGCTCGCCGCCTGGGAGAAGATCGCGGCGGGGCGGGCATGCAGGCCGCTGTTGCTCGCGACCTTCACGGTACGTGCTGGCATCTGGACGCCTTTCTCGACGTGGGGGCGACCCACAGCGTAACGCCGCTCACCCCCGGGCGGAGACTCGCCCGCTGTTCGGCCGCTGTTCACCCTCATGACGGGTTACCGGAGAGAAGCCTTACAGCCGACCAGAATCGGTGCGGCCTGGGCGTGAGCACGGATTACGGTGGGTGCGAACCGTCAGGGGTGACGGGCAGTGCCGCGGTGAGAACTCACCGGAAGCCGCCGACCACGCCGGGGGAGTCGTAGCCCGACATCCCCGGCGGCATGGTCCGGTCGCTCCCGGGGCCCAGCGCGTCCCGGCCGCGGCGGGTGAGCTCGAACCACGCGATCATGTCCGGTCCCGGAGTCCTGCCGCCGATGGCCGTCCAGGTGGCTCCGATGTGCTCGACCACCTCGGCCAGCGTCAGGTCCCAGGCGGTGAAGCGCCCGCCGGTGACGAAACCGGGACGGATCTCGCCGCGGGCGAGCAGGCGTGCCAGCAGGATCGGACCGCGTCTGCTGAACTCCGCATCGTCCAGCGCCCCCGCGCTCGCCAGGACCGTGACCACGTGCCCCGGATGCAGCCACCGTTCTCGCGCCATCTCCAGCACCCGCTCCTCGATCCCGCTGCGCGTCGAGGCGGCGTGCTCGGCCAGCAGCTCAGGCGTCGCGTGCGCGGGTGGCCCGGGCGGCAGGTCGGTCAGCTCGCCCTTCTCGGCCACGTGCAGCAGTGCGCCGCGCGGGGCGTCGAGCTGCCAGCGGGGGACCGTGCTCAGCGTCAGGGGGCCCTGCGCGCTGTGCAGGCTCAGCGTCAGATGCCCGTCGCCGAGCATCTCGGCATCATGGATGGCGGCGCCCACCAGGCGCGGGTCGCGCAGGCCGACGGCCGGCGGGGGATCCTCCCCCGCCCAGGGTCCCTGTAGCTGCTGGATCCGCGAATGCAGCACCCAGCCGCGGGCGGTGACCGTCCACGTGCCGCGGGAGGCGACACGTGTGTGGACCACCGTCTGCCCGCGCAGCCCCTCGAGCAGCGGATGCCGTGGCGGCCGGTGTCGCCCGGACAGGCCGGACAGGAAGGAGCGCATGCACCCATCCTGCTGCAGGCGCGGCCGCAAACATGCAGGCCCGGGTGAACTTGTCGGGGCTACTATGAACAGATGCCCAGCACGAGTGACCGCGCTCCGGACCCCCGACCGGCACGGACCAAAGCCGCGATCTTCGCCGCCGCCCGTGACCTCACCTCCACTGACGGCGACGTGACCGTCAACGCCCTCGCGAAGCGGGCCGGTGTCAGTCGAGCCGCCTTCTACAGCCATTTCTCCGGGCTCGACGACCTGATGGGAGCGATGCTCCAGCAGATGTTCGACGCCGCCTGGGAGCGGGGCGGGATGTTCGCCGCGCAGGGTCGCAGCGTGCACGAGGCGGTGCAGTTCGGCTTCGCGATGTTCGTGGCCTACGTCGAGCGGCACCACACCTTCCTGCGCGGCGCGCTGGACTGGAAGTTCTCCCATCGCACCTTCATGATCCTGATCGACACGATGACGCGCCTGCACGGGGAGGCCCTCGCGCTGCTGGGCGATGAGGTGCCGGCCAGTCTCCAGGGCGCCTCCGCCGGTCGGAGCATCGCGGGCTCGGCGCTGGCGCTGGCCGCTCAGTGGCTGGTGGACACGGAGCAGCGGGCGCAGGAGGGCGAGGCGCTGGACGCGACCGAGCTGCTCGAGACGGTGCTGCGCTTCGCCCCCGGCTGGTACACCGGCCTGGGACCGGAGGATCCGGTCGCGGCGGCCGAGCTGCTGGATCTGTGCCGTTCCTACGCCCCGCAGGACGTCGTCGGCGCCTGAGACCGGCAGCGCCTCAGCAATCCCTCAGCAATCGCTGACCAGGCGCAGCAGCACGCGCGCCCCGAAGCGCACGGCATCGACCGGTACGCGCTCGTCCACGCCGTGGAACAGCGGCGCGAAGTCGAGATCGGCGGGCAGCTGGAGGGGGGCGAACCCGTAGCCGATGATCCCCAGCGCGCTGAGCGGCTTGTTGTCGGTTCCGGCGCTGAGGCAGTAGGGGAGCACCCGCGACCCCGGGTCCTCCGCCTGGATCGCGGCGGTCATCGCCTCGACCAGCGGGCCCTCCCGCGGCGAGTCCACGGAGACGCCGAGGTGGTCCACGATCACCTCGACGTGCTCGCCGGTGAGCTCGTCCAGCAGGGCCAGCAGCTCCTCCTGATGGCCGGGCAGGAAGCGGCAGTCGATGCCGGCCTCGGCCGTCTGCGGGATCACGTTGACCTTGTAGCCGCCGGCGAGCATGGTCAGGTTCGCGGAGTCGCGCAGCGTGCCGGAGACGAACTGGCGCGCTCCGCCGGTCAGCGGCAGGAACGATTCGATGTCCTCCTCGTCCCAGCCCACTCCGGTGATCTCGGTGATCCCGTCGAACAGGGCGCGCACGCTGGCGATGAACTCCGTGGGGAATTCGTGCTCATCGATCGCGGCGATCGCCCGGGCGAGGCGCACGATCGCGTTCTCGTCGTTGGGGACCGAGCCGTGACCGGCCCGGCCATGGGCGCGCAGGCGACCCCAGGCGATGCCCTTCTCCGCGGTCTGGACGAGGTAGGCGCGCACGTCCTGCCCGGTGTCCTTCTCCGGCAGGGTGATCGAGTAGCCGCCGACCTCGCTGATCGCCTCGGTCATGCCGTCGAACAGCTCGGGATGGTTCTCCACCAGCCACTGGGCGCCCCAGACGCTGCCGTTCTCCTCGTCGGCGAAGAACGCGAACATGAGGTCGCGCGGAGGGGTCTGTCCGGTGCGGGCGAGATGGCGGGCGATCGCGAGGATCATCGCGACCATGTCCTTCATGTCGACGGCGCCGCGGCCGTAGATCATGCCGTCGATGATCTCCGCGCCGAAGGGGTCCACCGACCAGTCCTCCGCCTTCGCGGGGACCACGTCGAGGTGGCCGTGCAGGATGAGACCGCCGCGGGTACGGTCCTCGCCCGGGATCGTGACGAACACGCTGGGGCGACCGGGGGCGGATTCGACCACTGTCGGCTCGAGCCCCACCTCGCGCAGTCGTGCGACCACATGCTCCGCGGCTTCGCTCTCACCGTTGCCCCAGGTCGCGGGATCGTTGCCCCCGAAGTTGGTGGTGTCGATGCGGATCAGTTCACGGGTGAAGCGGACCGCTTCGTCCTGCAGGACGGCGAGCTCCTCAGCGGTGGGGGCGGCGATCGGCATGCCGGGTCCTCCTCGGGGGTCGGGTGCCCTCACCGTACTCGGCAGGACCCGACCCCCGGCGGAGTGCTCAGCGAGCGTCGACCGCGCCGGACTCAGCTGGTGGCAGCTGGTCTCAGCCCTCGAAGTGCGCGCGCATGAACCACTGGAACTTCTCGAGCTCCGCGGTCTGCCCGATCAGCATGTCCTCGGTGACCGGGTCCAGCTCGCCGGCGAGGGTGATCGCCTTGCGGTTGGAGGCGATGACACCGTTGTAGACCTCGTCGAGGGCCTTGAGATGATCCTGCGAATCGGCCTTGCCGAGGCTGTAATCGGACCAGCCGCGGTCGGAGACCAGGCGGCCCGGGGTGCCGACGGGGGAGGCACCCAGCTGGGCGATCCGCTCGGCGACCTCGTCGGCGTAGCCGCGCACCAGCTCCACCTGCGGGTCGAGCATCTCGTGCACCGCGATGAAGCGGGAACCGGTGACGTTCCAGTGCGCGTGCTTGAGGGTGAGGTGCAGATCGTTCATCGCGTGGAGTCGGTCCTGGAGCGATTCCACCAGGCGCACCGAGTCGTCGGTGCCGAGTCCGGGAATGGTGTAGGCGAGGTCAGCCATGTCATCTCCTCTGTGTCGGGTCGGAAGTCCTGCTTCCAAGTCTCATCCATCCGAACGACGAGCGGAAGGAACTTGTTCCTGCAGGTCATGATCCATTGCTCACGCAGGTGAGGCTCACCTGCATGAACGCCCGGCCGATCCCCGGCCGACCGATCAGTCGAACAGCGGTCGAACACGATCGAACAGCGGTAGAACATCGGTCGGACACGGGAGGACACGGTCGCGCATGGCGCTGTCCGTACGATGGGGGGCAATCCGCCCGATCCCGCAGGAGGCGTCCATGGTGCAGGTCTTCACCCTCAGAGAGCGGCTCGCGATGCTGCCGGGCACGGTGCGCCGGCGCGCGGAGGCGACGCACGCGCGCACGTCCCTGGTCGCCGACGCCCGCGCGGTGTCCCCCGAGATCCCGCGCGACGCGGAGGCGGGGCACCTGGAGCGGGCCGCGCGCCGCCTGCTGCGCCGTGCCGCGCAGGACGAGTTCGCCCGCGAGGGAGTGGCCCGGGTATCGCTCCCCGAGGAGATGGGCCGCGCCGAGCTGCGGCGCGCCGACGTGGCCGGGGACGCGAGCTTCCACGCCTTCGTCGAGGACGTGCTCAGCGCCGTCGACATCGCCCCCAGCCTGCTCGAGCGGGACGATGCGGTGGACCTGCGCGATGCTCGCGGATCGTCGGACGCCTACGGGCTCTCGCCCGAGGTGGCCTCGGATCTCGCCTCGTACCTGCTGGGGCTCGCCCATGCGCTGCTCGGCGGTGCGCTGGAGCTCGAGAAGTACCTCGAGGCGCAGGCCGCGCAGATCCGTGAGGACGTGCGCGCGGTGCTGGTGCGGCAGGTGCGGGTGCCGCTCGAGCTGAAGGTCGCCCGGGACCGGCACGAGCGCATCGAGAACGGCGAGGTCGAGGACTCCGCCGCGCAGGCCGA
>JAAZLF010000353.1 GCA_012799425.1 Actinomycetales bacterium
AGGAGCTGCGGTTCTTCTCGGTGGACTTCGAGACCGTGGACTTGGACGACTTCGGTGCAGCCATGTGCTTGTTCCTTCCTGAGGGCCGGGAGTCCCGACGCGGTGACCAATGCGGCCACACTAGGCGCCGACCCCGACATTCTGACGCCGCCCCGTGCCGCTGTGGAGCAGGGGCGCTGGGGAGGAGAGGTCGGTACGCGGGCCGGCACTGGGAGGACCGTCGCAGCACACAATACCGAACAGACGTTCGAACGCTAATCAGATCGTGGGCGTGTCGCGATGTGCCGTGCGCGGGCGTCGGCCCGTTCGATGTGCGTCAGCGGCGGCGCTGCGCGGGAGGGATCTCCCAGCGCGCGGAGTCCGGGACATCCATCGCATCGCACAGCGCATTCCACACCGAACGCACGGGGACCCCGTGCTCGAGGGCCTGCTCGGCGGTCCGACCGCCGATCTCCTCGAGCACGAGGTCCTGCGTGTACGTGCGGGCGAGAGCGGGACCGAACACGTGGTCAGCCAGCTCCCTGTACTCGCTGAGCCGCACCTCAGCGTGCGCCGACCAGCGGCTTCGAATCGTCGGCGAGGCCCTCGGGGACCGTGTCCGGGATCGTCACCTGCTCGGCGATCGCGATCCGATCGGACACCTCGCGCAGCACGAAGGACAACGGCAGGCCCAGAGCGTCGGTCACCGAGACCAGCAGCTCGCTGGAGGCCTCCTTCTGGCCGCGCTCGATCTCGCTGAGGTAGCCCAGCGACACGCGGGCGTCGGAGGACACCTGCCGCAGCGTGCGGCCCTGGGAGCGGCGCGCGTCGCGCAGGACCTCGCCCAGCTCCTGGCGGAACAGGATCATGGACCTGCCTCCTCTCCTCTGACTGTGGGTGAACTGATGGTGCACCTCGGGGATGCGATACGTCGAAGTCATCACGAACGGTCCAACGCCGTCCCCCTCGGATGTGTTCCCCAGAGTGTAGTGCGCCACCTCGGGCATTCACTGGACGGTGTGCGTGGTGGGACGGTGTGGAGGAGAGGATCTCCGCCGCCAGGATGATCTGGGAGGACGCCTAGTCCGCGAGCGCCTCGTCGAGCATCGCCAGCGCCGCCTCGACGGTCAGCGCCCGGATCCGGGCTCTGCCGCCGCTGAGACGGAGCTCACGGGACTCCGCCTCTGCGCCCCGCTGCGCCAGGGACAGATGGACCGTGCCCTCGGCGACCCCGCGCTCGTCGGCGCCTGGCCCGGCCACGCCTGTCGTGGAGACCACCAGGTCAGCGTCGTACAGCCGCAGTGCGCCCTGCGCCATCGCCACCGCGACCTCGCCGGTGACCGCACCTGTCCTCGCGAGCATCCCCGCATCGACGCCGAGCACGCGGGACTTCGCCTCGTGGGAGTAGCAGGCCGCTCCCCCGGCGACGACCGCGCTCGCCCCCGGCACGTCCACCAGACGCGCCACCACTGCACCGCCGGTCAGCGACTCCGCGGTCGCGATCCGCCATCCGCGCGCAGCCGCCGCCGAGATGATCCGAGCCGGATCGACCGGATGGTCGAGGCTGGCGCGATGCCCGGGCACGCGCTCACGCCCCCGCGGCCAGGGCCTCACGGCGCAGCCGCAGGCCGTCCTTGAGGTTGACCAGACCGGACCACACTGTCAGCACGACCGCCAGGCCCACCAGCGCCAGGCCGATCCAGCGCGCGGGCCCCCACCACAGCTCGAACGGGATCAGGCAGAACGTGATGGCGATGGTCTGGACCATGGTCTTCGCCTTGCCCGCCATGTTCGCCGGGAGGGCTCCGTACTTCAGGATCGTGAAGCGCATCAGGGTGATGCCGAACTCGCGCACCAGGATCGGAACGGTCATCCACCACGGGACGTAGTCCCACACCGAGAGCATGATCAGGGCGGCGCCCGTCATGGCCTTGTCGGCGATCGGGTCCATGATCTTGCCGAAATCTGTGATCAGGCCCCTGGAGCGCGCCAGGTACCCGTCGAGGAAGTCCGTGATCATGGCGAGCACGAACACCCCGGCCACCCACAGGCGGCCCGGCACCGTGTCCGGGTACAGGACGGCCAGCACCACCAGGAGAGGGACCATCGCGCACCTCACCATCGTGAGGATGTTGGCGATGTTCCAGAGCGGTACCTCGTCGGTGCGCGGGGTGGTCATCGGGGCTCCTGGGCTGTGGGGCGGATCCGCATCGGCGATGAGGACATGGGGTGGGCAGGACGGGAGATCAGCGGCCGGTGAGGCTCCAGGCGTCCTCGCCCTGCTCGTCGTCCCCGTCGTCGTAGTAGTCGATCGCCGGTTCCGAACCGTCGTCGGCCAGCGGGTCGCCCGCGTAGCGGTCACCCCCGCCATGGTCTGCGGAGACCTGCTCGGGCTCTCCCTCCTCGAGGTCGACGGCCTGGTCGGCACCGTAGGGCGCATCGCCCTCGCCGGCGGGATCCTCCTCGCCGCGGATGCGGGCGATGGCGGTGGCGAGATCGTCCGGATGGACCATCACGTCGCGGGCCTTGGACCCCTCGGAGGGGCCGACGATCTCCCGGGATTCGAGCAGGTCCATCAGGCGACCTGCCTTCGCGAAGCCCACACGGAGCTTTCGCTGCAGCATCGAGGTGGAACCGAACTGGGTGGTGACCACGAGCTCCGCCGCCTGCAGCAGCACATCGAGATCGTCCCCGATGTCATCGTCGATCTGCTTCTTGGCAGCGACGACGGTGACGTCCTCGCGATAGTTGGGCTTCATCTGGGTCTTGACGTGGTCGACGACCTTGTGGATCTCCGACTCGTTGACCCAGGCGCCCTGCACGCGCATCGACTTGGCCTTGCCCATCGGGTGGAACAGGGCATCGCCCTGGCCGATCAGCTTCTCCGCGCCCACGGCGTCCAGGATCACCCGCGAATCCTGGAGGGAGGAGGTCGCGAAGGCGAGACGGCTGGGGACGTTGGCCTTGATGATGCCGGTGACGACGTCGACCGACGGTCGCTGGGTGGCGAGGATCAGGTGGATGCCCGCCGCACGCGCCAGCTGCGTGATCCGCTGGATCGAGGCCTCGACATCGCGCGGGGCGACCATCATCAGGTCGGCGAGCTCGTCGACCACGACCAGCAGGTACGGGTACGGGGCCAAGCGGCGTTCGCTGCCGGGCGGCACCTGCACCTCGCCTGCCCGCACGGCCTTGTTGAAGTCGTCGACGTGCTTGAACCCGAAGGTGGCGAGGTCGTCGTACCGCGCGTCCATCTCCTTGACCACCCATTCGAGGGCCTCCGCGGCCTTCTTGGGGTTCGTGATGATCGGGGTGATCAGGTGAGGGATGCCCTCGTAGATGGTGAGCTCGACCCGCTTGGGGTCCACCAGCACCATCCGCACCTCCTCGGGGGTGGAGCGCATCAGGATGGAGGTGATCATCGAGTTCACGAAGCTCGACTTGCCTGCGCCGGTCGCCCCCGCGACCAGCAGATGGGGCATCTTGGCGAGGTTCGCGACGACATAGCCGCCCTCGACGTCCTTGCCCACGCCCATCACGAGCGGGTGCTCGTTGCGGCGCGCCACCGGACTGCGCAGCACATCGCCCAGGGCGACGGTCTCGCGGTCGGTGTTGGGGATCTCGATGCCGATGGCCTTCTTGCCCGGGATCGGCGAGAGGATGCGCACGTCGGCGCTGGCCACGGCATAGGAGATGTTCTTGTCCAGGGCCGTGACCTTCTCGACCTTGGTGCCCGGGGCGAGCTCGACCTCGTAACGGGTGACCGTAGGCCCGCGGGAGAAGCCGACCACCTCGGCGTTGACGTTGAACTGCTCGAAGACCTCTGCGAGCGCGGCGACCACCTGGTCGTTGACCTCGGACCGGGTCTTATGCGGTGGCCCCTCCAGCAGGAAGGACGACTCCGGCAGGGTGTAGACGATGTCCCCGGCGAGCTCGAGCTGCTCGCCGGCGCGGGGAAGATCCCCCATCGGAGGCGGGACCAGCTCCGCCTTCTCCTCGGGCTTGTCCTCCTTCTTCGCCGGGACCGGCTTCGTCGGAGCGGGCCGAGCTGCGGCCTTCGCCGCCGAGGGCATCGGGGCCGTGGCCTTCGACGCGGCGGCCCCCGTGCCGGGGAAGCTCTTGGCGCGGTGGTTCTCATCCTCGACCACGTCGTAGACGTCCGCCGCCTCCGCGGGGGCGCCGCGACGCGGGGTGCGACGCTTCTTGGTCGCGGCCCCCTCGTCGACACCCTGCTCGAACGCCTCATCGCCTGCATAGCCGAACTTCTCATGATCGCGCTCCGCGGCCTCGGCCTTCTCCCGGCGGCTGCGACGGCGGGGCCGGCCCGTCGACTGGGCCTCTGTGGCCTGCTCGTGCACGGCGGGATCCGTTCGGCGCGGACGCATCCCGAAAGCGACGCGCTCCTCGTCCTCCTCCTCGCTGCGGCCCACAGCGACCTCGTAGACGTCCCGCAGACGCGACGGGATCGACTCCACCGGGGTCGCCGTGAGGACCAGGACGCCGAAGGCGATCAGGAGGGCGTGGATCACGACCACCGCCACCGGCGGCAGCAGTGCCTCGATCGGAGCGGCGGCCAGGTAGCCCAGCACACCTCCCCCGCGCGCGAGGGCGTCGATGCCGTCGGCCGGTGCGGGCAGGCGCGCGGCGACCGACGCGATCGCGGAGATGGCGGTGAGCAGGATCCCGATCCCGATCGCGATCCTCGAGTTCGCGCGCACCTGGTCCGGGCGGCGGAACATCCGCAGCGCCCAACCGGCTGCCAGCAGCGGGATCACCATCGAGGAGATGCCGAAGGTGCCCGCGACGACGGTGTGCACGGCCCCGAACACCGGACCGGAGGACTGCCACCACTCGACGACCGCGACCAGAGTCGCGATGAGCAGCAGGAAGAGCGCATAGCCATCCCGCCGCTGCTCGGGAGCGACCTCCCACCGTTGCACACCGATCGAGCGGATCAGGCCGCCGGCCATGCGAGCGATCGCGAGATAGCCGGAGCGCACTGCGCGCACCGGCAAAGGGAGCGTCGAGGGGTCGTTCGCCCCGGAACCGGTGGTGCGCGATGTGCCGGCAGCAGCGGTCCGGGAGGAGCCTTTCGACGCACGTGCGGGGGAAGACGTACGTGTCGCCATGGAGCCGATGCTACATTCCGGGCCGCCTCCGACCCGGGACCCGGGCCTTCCGGCCTCGTCACACCGGTGTCGCTCTCAGGACTCGCGTGCCCCGTCCGATCTCCTACCGCTCGTCCCTCGCAGCACGTCGATCAGGACTCGCACCCTCCGTCCGATCTCCTACCGCTCGTCCCTCGCAGCACGTCGA
>JAAZLF010000354.1 GCA_012799425.1 Actinomycetales bacterium
CCCGCAAGCGGCCCGTCCCGCCCCGCCGTTCCCTCGGCCCGCCGCCGAGCGGGAAGAGGGAGCGGCCCCTTCGCGTTGATCCCCATGACATCAGTTCGACACAGGGCGCTCGGCGCCCGGAAGGAACGGACATGACCCAGAACGCCAGCACCCAGGCCCTCTCCGACGCCGGAGTCTCCATCTGGCTCGACGACCTCTCCCGCGGCCGCCTGCAGACCGGCAACCTCGCCGATCTCATCGCCTCGCGCAACATCGTGGGCGTGACCACCAACCCCTCGATCTTCCAGGCCGCGATCTCCGGCTCGGACGAGTACGACGCCGACATCACCCGCCTGGCCGGCGAGGGCAAGAGCGTCGACGAGATCATCGAGGTGCTCACCACAGACGACGTGCGCAGCGCCGCCGACCTCTTCTCCGACCTCCACGCCTCCACCCGGGGCTTCGACGGCCGGGTGAGCATCGAGGTGGACCCCCGCCTCGCGCGTCAGACCGACAAGACCATCGAGCAGGCGAAGCACCTCCACGAGGTCGTCGGCCGCGAGAACGTGATGATCAAGATCCCCGCCACCGAAGAGGGCCTGCCGGCCATCACTGCGGTGATCGCCGAGGGCATCAGTGTCAACGTGACCCTGATCTTCTCCGTGGAGCGCTATAAGGCCGTCATCGAGGCCTACCTCGCGGGGCTCGAGCAGGCCGCGGAGGCCGGCCAGGACCTCTCGAAGATCCACTCGGTCGCCTCATTCTTCGTCTCCCGCGTGGATGCCGAGATCGACGGACGGCTCGAGAAGCTCGGCGGCGAGCAGGCCCTGTCCCTGCGCGGCCAGGCAGGCGTCGCCAACGCCCAGGCCGCCTTCGGCACCTACCTCGAGGCCTTCGGCGCCGAGCGCTTCGCCGCGCTCAAGGCCAAGGGCGCGAACGTGCAGCGTGCGCTGTGGGCGTCCACCGGGGTGAAGAACCCCGACTATGCCGACACCCTCTACGTCGACAACCTGGTCGCCGATCCGAGCGTCAACACGATGCCCGAGAAGACCCTGGACGCCGTCGCGGACCATTCCCAGCCGAAGGCCGGGCTGGACACCGAGGCGGCTGCAGCGGGCGCGGCGACGCTCGAGCGCGTCGCCGAGGCGGGCGTCGATCTCGTCGAGGTCTTCGCGCTCCTCGAGCGCGAGGGCGTCGAGAAGTTCGAGAAGGCATGGAACGAGCTCATCGCCACCGTGTCGACCTCCGTCGAGGCCGCCCGCGCCTGATTCACCGAGGAGCACGGCCATGCCCGTCCGGCAGGCCGTGCTCCTCCGTTCCATGTCCGAGAAAGGACGAACGTGACCGACTCCCCCACTCCCCTCACCGGGACCGACGCGCCGAACCCGCTGCGCGACCCGCGCGACCGTCGACTCCCCCTGATCGCGGGCCCCAGCTCCATGGTGATGTTCGGCGTCACCGGCGATCTCGCCCGCAAGAAGCTGCTGACGGCGATCTACGACCTCACCCATCGCGGGCTGCTGCCCCCGAGCTTCGGGCTGGTCGGCTTCGGCCG
>JAAZLF010000355.1 GCA_012799425.1 Actinomycetales bacterium
TCACGCGATCACTTCTCCCGCTTCCGACGGTGGCTGAGCAGGGCGCTCAGCCACGCCACCAGGCCCCGCGGGGTCATGCGCAGCACGGCCGCGATCAGCTTCCAGCGCTTCGAAGGGATGGAGACGGGCTTGCCACGGGCGACATCCCGCAGGCAGTCCTCCACCAGGCGGTCGGCGTCCAGCCACAGCACTCCGGGGATCGAGGAGCCCTTGATCCCGGCGCGGCTGTGGAACTCGGTGCGGACCCATCCCGGCATCAGCGCGGTGACCTGCACGCCGGTGCCGGCGAGCTGCACCCCGAGGGATTCGGAGTAGTTGCCCACCCACGCCTTGATGGCGGAGTAGTTGTTCTGGGTGACCAGCGCGGAGACCGAGCCGACGTTGATGATCCAGCCGCGGCCGCGCTCCCTCATCGCCCGACCGGCGGCGCCGCCGAGCTTGAGGACGGCGCGGATCATCACCTCGAAGCCGAGGTCGTGCTGGGAGAGGTCCTCCTCCAGCAGCGACGACTTCACGGAGAAGCCGGCGTTGTTGACGAAGACGTCGACGGGATCGGTGCTCGACTCGAGGCGGTCGGCGACGCGCTGCTGCGCCTCGCGGTCGGAGAGGTCGGCGACGAGCGTCTCGACCTCGACGCCGTACTCGCGGCGGAACTGTGCGGCGGTCTCGTCGAGGCGCTCGGGGTTCCGTGCGACCAGCACGAGAGCTGTTCCCCGACCCGCGAACGCTCTGGCGAACGCGGCCCCGATGCCTGCGGTGCCGCCGGTGATCAGGGCCCTATGCATGGCGGCTACGATACACTAGCGAGGCCCTGACCAGCGCGGAGAAGCCCCCAGGTGGGAGGCCCGCAGGGCAGTCCGCGAGCACACCGGACGGAACCGCGTGCCGCGCCCCGCCGTACCCGTCCATCAGAGGATCCCATGTCGCACACCAGCTCCCCCGCCGTTCAGCCCGCCTCCGGCGGCACGACCAGCGGAGGGCGTCGGATCCTGCTCACCGGCGTGACCGGCTTCCTCGGGCAGGCGGTGCTCCGCTCGCTGCTGGAGACCACCTCCGATGTCCATGTCACCGCCGTGGTGCGCCCCAAGGGGTCCGTCACCGGTCGCAAACGCCTCGAACAGCTGCTGCGGAAGCCGGTGTTCTCCTCCTGGGCCGATCTGTTGGAGGCCGACGGCGCCGACGGCAGGGCACAGCTGAAGGAGATCTTCGATGCGCGCGTCGGCGTGCTCGAGGGCGACCTCACCGACATGCCCGCGATCACCGATCCCTTCGACGTGGTGATCCACTCCGCCTCCTCGGTGTCCTTCGACCCGCCGATCGACGAGGCCTTCAGCACGAACGTCGGCGGTGCGCAGAACCTCTACGAGGCGCTCCTCGCCTCGGGCCAGGACCCGCACGTCATCCATGTCTCCACCGCCTACGTCGGCGGCATCTCCAAGGGGCTGCGCCGCGAGGGCTCGCTCCGGGCGGACGTCGACTGGCGCGCCGAGTACGAGGCCGCGCTGCGGGCCCGCGCCCGGGTCGACGCCGAGTCCCGCAGGCCCGAGACCCTGCGCTCCCAGATCCGCGCCGCGAAGGGCCGTCACGGCCGGATGGGCCCCAAGGCCGTCGCCGCCGCCTCCGAGGAGGCGCGCCGCGAGTGGGTCGATGAGCGCCTGGTCGACTTCGGCCGCACCCGCGCCCAGTCCGTGGGCTGGACCGACATCTACACCTTCACCAAGGCGATGGCCGAGCAGGTCGCCGAGGAGCTGTGGGCCGGCAACGGGCACCGCGTCTCCTTCGTGCGCCCCTCGATCATCGAATCCGCCATGACGAAGCCCTACCCGGGCTGGATCGACGGCTACAAGGTCGCCGATCCGCTGATCATGGCCTACGGCCGCGGTGTGCTGCCCGAGTTCCCGGGCCTGGCCGATTCGATCCTGGACGTCATCCCCGTCGATCACGTGGTCAACGTGATCGTGGCGCTGGCCACCCAGGACGTCTCCCGCCGCGGCGACGACGCCTACTTCCAGGTCGTCTCCGGCGCGTCGAACCCGCTGCCCTTCCACGAGATGGTCAGCGCCGTGCGCGAGTACTTCGTGAAGTACCCGCTCGAGGATGACAAGGGCCGCCCGATCCAGGTGCCCGAGTGGTCCTTCCCCGCCGTGGAGCTGGTCGAGCAGCGCTTCCGCGCCAAGGAGCTCTCGGCGAAGCTGGGCGAGGCCGCGGTCGCGTACCTGCCGGCGACCAAGCGCACCCGGGAGTGGACCTCGGGCCTGCACAAGGCCAGCTCGGGCCTGACCATGCTGCGCAAGTACATGGAGCTGTACCGCCACTACACCAAGACCGAGATGGTCTTCGACGACGCCAACACCCGGGCGCTGCGCGAGGAGCTCTCGGAGGAGTTCCTGGCCACCCACGACTTCGACATCACCCGGATCGACTGGCGCGAGTACTTCCAGCAGCAGCACCTGCCGGCCGTCACCGAGCTGACCAAGGCGTACTCGCGCGCGAAGTCGGCGCAGAAGCGTCGCGCCTCGCGCCCCACGCCCGAGCTGAAGCCCTCGGAGAACACGCTGGCCGTGTTCGACCTCGACGGCACCGTGCTGGCGACCAACATCGTCCAGCAGTACTTCGCGGTGGTCAGGGCCACCCGGCCGCGCCGCACCTGGCCGAAGGAGATCGGTGGGCTGCTCGCCTCCGTGCCCGGCTACCTGCGTGCCGACAAGCGGGACCGTTCCGAGCTGATCCGCCTGGTCAACCGCCGCTACAAGGGCTACCGCAGCGCTGATCTGCAGGCGCTCATGCAGGGCGAGGTCGGGCGCCGCATCCGCGCCTCGATCCTGCCCGAGGCGCTCGAGACGATCGAGCGCCACCGCGCCGCCGGCCATCGCACGGTGCTGGTCTCCGGCGCGCTGGACGTGCTGATCGAGCCGCTCGCGGACCTGTTCGACGAGGTCATCGCCACGCACATGGACGAGGACGCCTCCGGTGTGATGACCGGCTACCTCGCCACTCCCCCGCTGGTCGACGAGGCCCGTGCGAACTGGCTGCGCAAGTACGCCGATCTCCACGGCGCGGATCTGTCCACCTCCTACGGCTACGGCGACTCCCACGCCGACGCCGCCTGGCTCGCACTCGTGGGCACGCCCGCCGCGGTCGCCCCGGACCTGGGCCTGTACGCGGTGGCGAAGAAGAAGCGCTGGCAGATCCTGGAGTGGTGAGCGCCGGCAAGCGCGCCCGCCGGGACGGCGCCCCGGCTCCTGACAGCGCGCACGCCGCGGTCCACTCCCACGGCGCCGGAGGGCACGCCGCGCCCGTGGGACGGCGCGCACGGAACGTGCTGGCGGCCCTGACCGTGGGCCTGCTGCTGGTGACGCTGCTGGGCGTGGTCATGCTGTGGCCGGGCCCCGGGGAGCAGACGGACAGCAGCGACTTCCTCGCCCCGGGCGTCGAGATCGTGCCGGTCACCGTCACCGCCGCCGCGGAGACGACGGAGCTCGAGGAGATGGCCGTCATCGAGGCCGTGGGCCGTGCCGCGCCGATCGAGGGCGAGGCCGTCACCGTGCAGGTGCCGCCCGAGATCGCGGCCGACGGGATCCACGTGGGCGACCGGCTGCGGGTGCTCGACGTCGCCGCAGTGGAGGGCGGGGCCGATGAATCCGGGGCCGCGCAGGTCATGTACTACTTCGATCACGACCGTGCGCTGCCGCTCGGCATCCTGCTGATCGCCTATCTGCTGCTGGTGGCGCTCGTGGCGCGCGGCAGCGGTCTGCGCGCGATGGCGGGCCTGGCCGCCGGCGTCGCGATCGTGCTGTGGTTCATGCTGCCGGCCATCTTCGCCGGGCAGAACGCAGTCCTGGTGGCCCTGGTCGCGGCATCCGCCATGATCTTCCCCTGCGTCTACTTCGCCCACGGGATCTCGGTGCGCACCACCACCGCGGTGCTCGGCACCTTCGGGGGCATCGCGGTCACCGTGCTGGTGGCCCTGGCCGCCGGCCGCCCCACCGGGATGACCGGCGCCGACGGCGAGGCCGCCCAGGTGCTGTACTCGGCCCACCCGCACCTCTCGCTGCCCACCGTGTTCCTGGCCGGCGTGATCATCTCGGGGCTCGGCGCGCTGAACGACGTCACCATCACGCAGGCCTCCTCCGCCTGGGAGCTGCGTGCGGCGATGCCCAATGCCTCGCGCCTGCGGATCTTCACCGCCACCATGCGGATCGGTCGCGACCACATCGCCTCGACCGTCTACACCCTCGCCTACGCCTACATCGGCTCGGCCCTGCCGCTGCTGATGTACGCCAGCACCATCAACCGCTCCCTGTGGGACACCCTCACCTCCGGCGAGATCGCCGCGGAGATCTTCCGGACGCTGGTGGCCTCGATCGGCCTGGTGCTCGCGATCCCGCTGACCACGGCGATCGCCGCGATGCTGGCCGTGCGGGCCGCCCCGGCCGGGGCGCGACGCCGCACCGGCTCGGAGCGCCCGGCCACGCGCTGAGCGGACCCCATGGGGAGTTCTCCCCATGCAGCGCTCACCGGGGAGTCCTCCCCATCGACGGAGCCGAGGAGCCCTTCTACTGTCGTTGCATCGACTACGAAGGAGACGCCATGTCACGCACCATCATCGCCCGAGGCGCCGCTCTGGCCGCCGCCACCATGCTCGCCCTGACCGCCTGCGGCGGCACCGACGAGGCCGAGGTCCCGGACGACGGTGCGGCCGGCATCGAGGAGCAGGAGGCGGAGCAGGATGCCGCCGACGACGAGGAGGCCGAGGACGCCGAGG
Organism: Actinomycetales bacterium; assembly: GCA_012799425.1. Classification (GTDB taxonomy): domain Bacteria; phylum Actinomycetota; class Actinomycetes; order Actinomycetales; family Dermabacteraceae; genus Brachybacterium. The sequence goes on from JAAZLF010000355.1 coordinate 4,766, forward strand.
ACGCCGAGGGCGCCGAGGAGGATGGCGACAGTGCGGCGGCGGCCGGCGAAGGCACCGTCGTGGAGATCGGCACCGAGTTCACCGACGAGGAGACCGGCGACGTGGTCACGATCGTCTCCGCGGTGCGGCACAACCCCACCGAGTACTACATGGCCAGCGACAACCCCGATGGCGAGATGGTCTACCTCGAGGTGGAGGTGGTGCCGGGCGATCAGTTCGGTGGGGTCATCAGCCAGCGCGACTTCCTGCTCGAGGACGACGGCGAGGAGGTCAACTACGCCGCGAGCGCCGATGACGAGCTGATCGATGCCGGGTACGAGTACTTCGACGGCCCCTCCCGCCGCGACGGCGAGGCGACCGGGTACATCCCGATCTACGTCGAGACCAGCGCCGAGACCCTGAAGGGGGCCTACGTGCGCCCCGAGGCGAAGATCCTCGGCGAGGATGAGACCATCCCCGAGTTCCGCGGTGAGTTCGAGATCCCCGCGGCCTGACCCGAGCCCCTCGGGCAGCCCGCGAGGGTTACCAGTACGTTATGAGCGCCCCTGTGCCGGATTCGGCACGGGGGCGCTCATAACTGTTCGGTCACCGGTGGAGCGGTCGGGCCCTCAGGCCGAGCCCCTCACAGCACGGAGGCGAGGAAGCCCTGCAGGCGATCGGACTCGGGGGCGTCGATGACCTGCTCGGGCGTGCCGCGCTCGAGGATGCGGCCCTCGTCCATGAACACCACCTGGTCGGCGACCTCGCGCGCGAAGCTCATCTCGTGGGTGACCACGACCATGGTCATCCCGTCGGCCGCGAGGTCCTTGAGCACGGCGAGCACCTCGGAGACCAGCTCCGGGTCCAGGGCGCTGGTGGGCTCGTCGAAGAGCATCAGCTCGGGGTCCATCGCGAGGGCACGGGCGATCGCCACGCGCTGCTGCTGGCCGCCGGAGAGCTCGGACGGGTAGTGCTCGGCGCGGTCGCCCAGCCCCACTCGCTCCAGCAGCGCCCGGGCCTTCTTCTCCGCCGCGGCCTTGGGCAGGCCGCGCACCTGCATCGGCGCCTCCATCACGTTGCCCAGCGCCGTGAGGTGCGGGAAGAGGTGGAAGCGCTGGAAGACCATGCCGATGCGCGAGCGCTGGGCGGCGATCTGCGTGGAGGACAGCTTCTGCCAGCGACCGTCGGGCAGCGGGTCGGGCTCGTAGCCCTGGACCACGCCGTCGATCAGCACACGGCCGGCGCTGGGCTCCTCGAGCTGGTTGATGCAGCGCAGCAGGGTGGACTTGCCGGAGCCGGAGGGGCCCACCAGCACGGCCACCTCGCCCGAGCGCACGGTGAGGTCGCAGTCCTTGAGCACATGCAGGTCGCCGAAGGACTTGTGGACGCCCTCGACCTGGATCACGGCGGTGGTGCGCGCCGTGGCATCGCTCTGCTCGGAGGCGGTGCGGGGGTTTCGGGGATCAGTGGTCATCACAGCTCCACCTCCGGGAGCGGGTCGTGCGGGGTGGTGCCGGCGCGGTTGACCGCCGCCTGACGGGAGCGTCGTCCGCGGCCTGCGGCCGGGGTGCGGTCGTCGAAGCCGCGCCCGAAGTGCTTCTCGAGGAAGTGCTGGCCCACCATCAGCACGCTGGTGATCGCGAGGTACCACAGCGCGGCCACGATCAGCAGCGGGATCGGGGTGAACAGCTTGTTGGCGATGCCGTTGGTGGCGAAGGTGAGGTCGAGGGTGAAGGGCACCGCGAGCACCAGCGAGGTGGTCTTCAGCATGCCGATGGTCTCGTTGCCCAGCGGCGGCACGATCACCCGCATCGCCTGCGGGACGATGATGCGCCGCAGGATCTTGCCGTTGCTCATGCCCAGGGCCTTGGACGCCTCGGTCTGCCCCTTGTCCACGGAGTTCAGGCCGGAGCGGATGATCTCAGCGAGATACGCACCCTCGTTCAGGCCCAGCCCGATCACGGCGGCCCAGAAGGCGGTCAGCAGATCCCGGGTGGAGA
>JAAZLF010000356.1 GCA_012799425.1 Actinomycetales bacterium
CACGTCGTTCCCCACGGGGACCGCACCGCCCTGTTCGCCGACGGCACCGGCGCGATCACGCTCATCGACCCCGCCGCAATGGGCGAGGGAGAGCTCGACCTGCTCGAGGAGACCGCGACCGAGGATCCCCACCACGGTGTCGCGGTGCCGCTCGAGGACGGCGGGCTGCTCACCACCCAGGGCACCGAGGACTCCCGCAGCACGGTCCAGGTGCTGGATGCCGACGGCGAGGTCACCGCACAGACCGACGACTGCCCGGGCGTGCACGGCGAAGCCGCCGCCCAGCCCACCGAATCCGGTGACGTGATCAGCCTCGGCTGCGAGAACGGCTCGGTGATCTACCGCGACGGCGAGTTCCACAAGGTCGCGATCGAAGGCGACTACCAGCGCTCCGGCAACCAGAAGGGGCACGAGGACTCCCCGATCGTGCTCGCCGATCACAAGGTCGAGGCCGACCCCGCCGGCGGCATCGAGCGCCCCACCGAGATCGCGCTCATCGACACCCGCTCGGACAGCCAGCAGATCGTCGACCTCGGCTCCGAGTACTGGTTCCGTTCTCTGGACCGCGGCCCGGAGGGCGAGGCGCTCGTGCTCACCGCCGACGGCGAGCTGAACATCCTCGACCCCGAGACCGGCGAGATCCTCCACGAGGTGGCGGTGGCCGAGGAGTGGACCGAGCCCGACAACTGGCAGGAGCCCGGCCCGATGATGTCGGTGGCCGACGGCACCGCCTTCGTGGTCGACCCGGCCGCACAGACGCTCACCATGGTCGATGTGGCCAGCGGCGAGATCTACCGCGAGCTCGAGCTGCTGGTGGTGCCGCACGAGATCCAGGTGACCACCGGCACCGCCTCCGGCGAGTACGAGATCGCCCCCGGGTCAGGCGAATCCGAGGGCGAGCACGACGATGAGGGCGAGCACTCCGGCCACGACCACGAGGGCCACGACCACTGACCCTCACCCGCGCTCCGGGAGGGCGCTGCGCTCGTCTGCGCGGCGGTCAGAACCCCAGCTCGTCGGCCCGGGCGATGATCGCCTCGGCGGTGGCGACGGTCTGGTCCACGTACGCCTCACCGAAGATCCGCACATGGCCGAGCAGCCCGAAGAACAGGTGGGCGGGCAGGTCCTGCTGCCAGTCGCCGGGCAGGGGATGGACCGCCTCGTAGCCCTCGAAGATCTCCTCGAGGAACGGGGCCCCGAACAGGGAGAGCATCGCGAGGTCCTCGAGGCGGTGACCGCCGTGGGCGGCGGGGTCGATGAGGGTCGCACCCTCCGCGGTCCACAGCACGTTGCCGGACCACAGATCGCCGTGCACGCGGGCGGGATCCTCCTCGCCCTGTCCGCTCACCCCGTCGAAGGCGCCGTCGGCGATGATGTCGATGGCCTCGTCCACGGTGTCGTGGCCGTCGGCGCCGAGGGCGCGGGTCACCGCGTCGGCGACGGGGCGCAGCCGGTCGTCGGCCCAGTAGCGGGCGAAGTCTCCCCGCTCCGGGCTCTCGACGGCGAAGGGGCTCTCGAGCGGACCGAACCAGGCGGTCGGCGCCGGGGTCCAGCCGAAGGACGGCGCACCGGCATCGTGCAGTCGCGCCAGCCCCTCGCCCAGTGCGCGTGCGGCCTCCGCCGTCGGCGGGACCGACGCCAGGCGCGCCAGACGCAACGAGTCCTTCTCCTCCTCGAGCACCTCGACCACGGGCACCACCTGCGGCTCCGCGAGCCAGCGCAGTCCGGCGGCCTCGGCCGCGACGAAGCCCCTCGGGGCATTCTCAGCATTCTTCACGAAGTCACTCATGGGCCCACCGTATGCACGGACGGCGGCCTCCGCGCCACCCGCGGTGGTGCGCGGCACGAGGAAAGCCCTCACCCGGCCCGTGCCCTGCC
>JAAZLF010000357.1 GCA_012799425.1 Actinomycetales bacterium
GACCATGGAGAACACGGCCTCGTCCAGCTGCGAGAAGGTCGGGAAAGCGACCCACTGGCCGCCGCCCTCGGCGTTCGGCATGAGCGCGATGCGCACCGCGCCGATCGGGCCGGAGAAGGGCAGTCCCGAGATCTGGGTCGAGGCGGAGGCGCCGTTGATGCCGACCACGTCGTACGCGTCGTCGGGGCCGTTGGCCATGACGGTCAGGACGACCTGGACCTCATTGCGCAGGCCCTTCACGAAGGCGGGGCGCAGCGGGCGGTCGGTGAGGCGTGCGGCGAGGATCGCATCGGTGCCGGGACGACCCTCGCGACGGAAGAACGAGCCGGGGATGCGGCCCGCGGCGTACATGCGCTCCTCGACGTCGATGGTCAGCGGGAAGAAGTCGAAGTGGTCCTTCGGCTTGTTCGAGACCGCGGTCGCGGAGAAGACCATCGTGTCGTCGTCGAGGTAGACGGCGACGGCGCCGGCGGCCTGCTGGGCGAGGCGGCCGGTCTCGAAGCGGATCTCGCGACGGCCGTACGAGCCGTTGTCGATGACGGCGGTGGTGGCGGTGATTTCAGGGCCTTCCATGGCCATGGGGATCTCCTTGGTAGGGGGTGCCCTGCCGGTGCGGCCTTCGTCAGTCACATGCGGTGCGCTGGAGGGCTCCGGGGAGCCGAGCTCCGGCGGTCCGCAGGTCACTGCCGAGGACCGAACCTGGTCGGGGCGGGATTCCGGGGTGCCCGCGACTGCAGGCAGATGAAACCGCCGCCCGCCCGATGGGGCGAGCGGCGGAGAGGATCAGCGGCGGAGGCCGAGGCGCTGGATCAGCGCACGGTACCGCGTGATGTCGGAGGCCTGCAGATACTTCAGCAGGCGCTTGCGCTGGCCGACCAGCAGCAGCAGACCGCGGCGCGAGTGGTGATCGTGCTTGTGGGTCTTCAGGTGCTCGGTCAGGTAGGTGATGCGGTGCGTCAGGAGCGCGGCCTGGACCTCGGGCGAACCGGTGTCACCCTCGTCGATCGCGTACTCCTTGATGATCGCCTGCTTCGTGGCGGTGTCGAAGGCCATTCGGTTCTCCTCGGTCGTTGCGCGGCGCCTCAGGACCTCGTGTCCTGGGCTCTCTGGACGAGCGCTCCGCAGGCGTGCGGGCCCGCATGGCGGGTGCTGCACTGGGATGCGGATCGCTCTCCGCGGCCGAATTCACGGCCCGAGCAGGATATCAGCCGTCCGCAGGCGACGGGGACTGCTCCGAGTCGAGAGTGCGGCGGGTCACCTCGACGTCCTTGGTCATCTGCTCGACCAGCGCCGTCGCCGAGTCGAACTTGAGGGTGGGTCGCTGGAAGTCGATGAACTCGAGCCGCACGGTATCGCCGTAGAGATCGAGGTCGTGATCGCCGTGGACGTAGGCCTCCACCGTGCGCTGCGCCGCACCGTCGGCCTCGAAGGTCGGATTGGTCCCGATGGAGATGGTGGCCGGCGCGCCGGCCAGCGGAGCTGTCCCGAGGTGGGCGGGTGCCTGCTCGGTCACCGTGAGGTATCCCGCGTACACGCCGTCGGCCGGGATCAGCCCCGCCGGTGCCGGGCCCAGGTTCGCGGTCGGGAACCCGAGCTCGCGCCCGCGCCGGAACCCATGGTGGACAACGTCGGTGACCGTGTGAAGCCTCCCCAGCGCGGCGTTGGCCGAGCGGACCTCGCCCTCGAGCAGATCACTGCGGATCGAGGAGGAGGAGATGCGCCCGCTCCCCGCCCCCTGCGGGCCGAGATCCTCGACCGTCACGACCTCGAAGTCGTACGTCCGCCCGAGCTCGCGCATGGTGTCGATGTCTCCCGAGTTGGCACGCCCGAACAGGGCGTCCTCCCCCAGCACGACGCACTTCATCCCCAGTCCCTCGACGAGGAAGATCCGTACGAAGTCCTCGGGCGAGTGCTGCGCGAACTCGACGGTGAACTCCAGATCGAGCACGCCGTGCATGCCGGCGAGCAGCAGCAGGCGGTCGCGGTCCTCGTGCCCGGTCAGCAACGGGGTCTGCGCCGGCCGACCCATCACGTGCCGAGGGTGAGGCCAGAAGGTCAGCGCCACCGGAGCGAGCGAGCGGGACTCGGCATGGCGACGCAGCTGCTCCAGGACGAAGCGGTGACCGCGGTGGACGCCGTCGTAGTTGCCGATCGACACCGCGGTCGCGCCGAGGTCGACGGGCACCTCCTCGACGGAGTGCCAGATGGGGACGCGGGTCACGGGGCGGTCTTGTCCTTCCGGGGGCGGGTGCGCGGGCACCCTCGTGCGTGAGCGCCGTCGAGCGGCGCGGCGTCGAAGAACGCCGGTGCACACTGTAGCGCCCGCGGGAGCGCCCCTTCCCCTCCTGACACGATGCCTCGCGCCGCTCGCTGCGATACCGATGGCTGCGATACCGAGCTGTGACGAAGAACGACCTTCGGCACCCGCGAGAAGAGACCACGGCTCCGTTACCCTGAAGATCAAGGCGGTACCGGGGACCGACCCCTGTGCACTTCCGCGCCACGAGCGAGGCAGTCACGACGGCCGCCGAGAACGGATCTGGATCCATGACGAACGTGACCGATACGGCCGCGCTGGGCGGCCCATCGCGCCCCACCGGCCGCCACGGCCGTCGGCGCGTCATCCTCACGCTGGTGGCCGTCGTCGCCGTGATCGCCGTGGTCCTCACCGGCGGCGCGCTCGCGTATGCCAAGCAGTTCGAGGGCCGCGCGCTGCCGGGCACCACTGTGCTCGGTCAGGACGTCGCAGGCAAGACCCCGGAGGAGATCGCCTCCCTCGTCGCCGAGCGCGGCGAGTCCGTGACCGTGGCCGTCACCGCGGGCGATGAGCAGGTCGAGGTGCCGCTGGCCGAACTCGGCGTCACCGTCGACGCCTCGGCCACCGCGCAGTCCGCCGTCTCCCGCGACGATTCCTTCGCCGGCGTGATCTCCTCGACCTGGTCGGGTGAGCACGCCGTGGAGCCCGCCGTCGCCGTGGATGATGCCGCCGTCGCGGAGTTCGCCGAGGGCCTGGTGCCGGAGGAGATGACCTCCCCGGTGGACGCCGAGGTCACCTTCGACGAGGACGAGCAGACCTGGAACGCCGTCCCGGGCCGTCATGGCCTCGGGATCGACCCCGAGACGCTCGTGGACGCGGTCAACCAGAACGCCCCGGCCCTGGAGGACTTCGCGGTCGAGCAGCCGGTCGAGGAGATCGCCCCCTCCATCACCACCGAGGAGGCCGAGGAGACCGTCGGCTCGATCGCCTCGCTGCTCGAGCAGCCCATGTCGATCGCCGGGGCCGATGGCAAGACCCATGACGTCTCCGCAGAGCGTCGCAGCGGCTGGCTCTCCGTCGAGCCCGATGAGAGCGGCCAGGCGCTGACGCTCACCGTGGACGAGGACGCCGTGCGCGAGTGGGTCTCGGCCCGCGCCGCCAGCGACGCCGTCGAGGCCGAGGACGGCATCGAGCAGGTCGACGAGGACGGCGAGGTCGTCAAGGTCCTCACCGAGAAGAAGACCGGTCTGGAGATCACCAACACCGACGCGGTCGCCGACGAGCTGATCACCGCGCTGAAGGGCACCACGCCCCTCGAGGCCGCGTTCGAGTCCACGAAGATCGAGCCCGAGGTCGAGCAGGTCGAGGCGCCGAAGGACGAGGATGAGGCCGAGGACGAGGAGTCGACGCCTCCCGCCAACCCCACCGGGGAGAAGTGGATCGACGTCGACCTCAGCAACAAGACCGTCACCGCCTACGTGGGCGACACCCCCGTGTGGGGCCCGCGCGCGATGGTCGACGGGAAGCCCGGAAACGAGACCGTCACCGGCACCTACGAGATCTACCTGCGCTACGACATGCAGGACATGACCAACGCGAACAGCTACCCCGAGGGCCACGAGAAGTACTACTACACCCCTGACGTGCCCTGGGTGCAGTACTTCCACCGCGGGTACGGCTTCCACGGCGCCCCGTGGCGTTCGTCCTTCGGCTTCTCCGGCACCCACGGCTGCATCAACATGCCTGTCTCGGATGCCAAGTGGCTGTACGACTGGGCCAGCATCGGCACCAAGACCGTGGTGCATCACTGACCCGTCCTGCCTGCCGCATTGCAGAAGGGCCCTTCCCGATCACCTCGGGAAGGGCCCTTCTGCTGCGTGCCGGCCGCGGCGCGGTCAGCAGCGGGCTTCGGCCGGGACCACCAGGACCGGTCGCCAGCGCGCCCCCTCCGGCTCGAGGATCGCCACCAGGCGGCCCTCGTGGTCGAGCGCCGCGACCGGGCGCTCCTCGTCTGCCGCGCCGATGATCTCGAGGTCGCCTCCGCGAGCGGGCTCGGGCACGCTCCCCTGGGCCCCGATGCGCTGCCCCGTCCCCAGAGCTGTGGCCTGCGCGTCGTCGACGACGAGGCTGCTGAGCACCTGAGCGGCGATCCGCCCCAGCCCCTGCAGGGGCAGCTGGACGTCATCGCCCTCGCCCCGGCCGGGCACGTGCACGGACTCGGCGACGGCGAACGGGCCCACGGCGGTGCGACGCAGCGCGGTGAGGTGCCCTCCCACATCGAGCGATGCGCCGAGGTCCCGGGCGAGCGCCCGCACGTAGGTGCCCGAGGAGCAGCCGATCACCGCGTCCAGATCCAGATGCTCGGCCTCGCGGCGACGAGCGGTGACCTCGAAGCGGGAGACGCGGACAGGACGGGCCGCGAGCTGGACGTCCTCGCCGGCGCGGGCACGCGCATAGGCCCGCTTGCCGTCGATCTTGATGGCGCTGACCGTGGAGGGCACCTGCTGGATGTCTCCGCGCAGCGTGCGCAACCTGTGCTCGATCTGCTCCTCGGAGAGCCCGGTGGCGTCGACCTGCTCTCCCAGCAGCTCGCCTTCGCGGTCGTCGGTCGTGGTGGCGCGACCCAGCCTGATCGTCGCCTCATAGGTCTTCCCCAGACCCACCAGGTAGGTCAGCAGACGCGTGCCCTGTCCGACGCCGAGCACCAGCAGGCCGGTCGCCATCGGGTCGAGGGTGCCCGCGTGGCCGACCTTCTTCGTGCGCAGCAGCCAGCGGACCCGTGCGACCACGTCGTGGCTGGTGCGCTCCGACGCCTTGTCGACGAGGAGGATGCCGTGCGGGGCGGGGCTCACGCCTGCTCGCGGCCCGTCTCATCGTCTCCAGCCTCGTCGACGTCGGATTCCTCCGCGGCGTCGATGTCCTCCTCCTCGCGAGGCCTGCGGTAGGGATCGGCCTCTCCGGCGTAGCTCGCACCGGCCTTGACCTTCTCGAGGTCTGCGTCCCGGCCGCGCGCCTCGGTGAGGAGATCCTCGATGACCCGGGCGTTCTCGGGGACCGCGTCGGCGATGAACTCGAGGGTCGGAGTGAGGCGGATGCCTGTCTGGCGACCGACCTCGCGGCGGAGCATGCCGGTGGCGCTGGCCAGCGCGGCGCCGGTGCCCTCTCGCTCCTCGTCGGTGCCGAAGACGGTGTAGAAGAGGGTCGCGTGCTGGAGGTCGCCGGTGACGCGCACGTCGGTGATCGTCACGAAGCCGAGCCGCGGGTCCTTGACGCGCGTGTCGAGCATCGTGGCGACGATGACCTTGATGCGATCGGCGAGCTTGAGTGCACGGGGATTGTCGTTCATGGCGTGGGGTTCTCCTGGTCTGGGTCGAGCGCGAGTGGTGCCTCGGAGCCGTGGTGGTCTGTAAGGTCCGCGGGACGCCGCCACGAGGAGGACGGTTCACAGCGGTGCAGCGGGGGACGCGCCGACGACGGCGCCCAGGCATCGACCGAGCCCCACGTCACGAAGAACGGGGGCCGGGAGCCGCAGTTCGCGTCGGGGCGGTCCGGGCAGTTCGGCGCGGCAGGTGCCGCGGGAGCGGAGCGCCCCGTGGCCCGCGCGAAGACGCGAGGGGCCGACGGGGCGCGCAGGAGGAGGGACACGTCGTTCATCGTGCCTCCTCCCCCGCGGGTGGCGGCCGAGCACCCCGAGGGGCGCCCGGCCGTCCCGGGATCAGATGCGGGGCTTCTCCTGCATCTCATAGGTGGTGATGAGGTCCTCGAGCTGGAGGTCGTTGTACGAGCCGAGGTTGATACCGCACTCGTAGCCGTCGCGGACCTCGGTGACATCGTCCTTGAACCGGCGCAGACCGGACACCTCGATGTTCTCCGCGATGACGACGCCGCCGCGCGTGATGCGAGCCTTCGCACCGCGGCGGATGATGCCGCTGCGGACGATCGAGCCGGCGATGTTGCCGAACTTCGAGGAGCGGAAGATCTCGCGGATCTCCGCCGAGCCGAGCTCGACCTCCTCGTACTCCGGCTTGAGCATGCCCTTGAGAGCCTGCTCGACCTCGTCGATGGCGTTGTAGATGACCGAGTAGTACTTGATCTCCACGCCTTCGCGATCGGCGTAGTCCGCGTTCAGGCCCTCGGCCCGCACGTTGTAGCCCACGATGACCGCGTTCGAGGCGACCGCGAGGTTGATGTTGTTCATCGTGATCGCACCGACGCCTCGGTCGATGATCCGCAGGTCCACACCGTCGCCGATCTCGATGCCCAGCAGCGCCTCCTCGAGAGCCTCCACGGCACCGGCCGCGTCGCCCTTGAGGATGAGGTTGAGCGTCTCGACCTTGCCATCAGCCATGTGCTGGTTGATGTCCTCGAGGCTGATGCGCTTGCGCACCTTGGACAGCGAGGCGGCGCGCTTGGCGGCCTCCCGCTTCTCCGCGATCTGGCGGGCGGTGCGCTCGTCCTGGGCGACCAGGAAGGAGTCACCGGCGCCGGGCACCGAGGTCAGACCAAGCACCTGGACCGGACGCGAGGGCCCGGCCTCGTCCACGCTCACACCGTTCTCGTCGAGCATGGCACGCACGCGGCCGTGGCCGCTGCCGCAGACGATCGCGTCGCCGACGCGCAGTGTGCCCTGCTCCACCAGGACGGTGGCGACCGGACCGCGGCCCTTGTCGAGGTTCGCCTCGATGGACACGCCGCGCGCGTCCTTGTCCGGGTTCGCAGTGAGTTCGAGCGCGGCGTCCGCGGTCAGCAGGACCGCCTCCAGCAGCGAGTCGATGTTGAGGTTCTCGCGGGCGGAGACGTCGACGAACATCGTCTCGCCGCCGTACTCCTCGGCGATCAGGTTGTACTCGGTGAGCTGCTGTCGGATCTTCTCGGGGTTGGCCTCGGGCTTGTCCACCTTGTTGACCGCGACCACGATCGGCACCTCCGCCGCCTGGGCGTGGTTGAGCGCCTCGATGGTCTGCGGCATCACGCCGTCATCCGCCGCGACCACCAGGATCGCGATGTCGGTGACCTTCGCGCCGCGGGCACGCATGGCGGTGAACGCCTCGTGGCCCGGGGTGTCGATGAAGGTGATCGCGCGGTCGGCACCCTCGTGCTCGACGCTGACCTGGTAGGCGCCGATGTGCTGGGTGATGCCACCGGCCTCGCCGGCACCGACTGTCGCCTTCCGGACGGTGTCCAGCAGTCGGGTCTTGCCGTGGTCGACGTGGCCCATGACCGTGACGACCGGCGGGCGCGGTGCGCGGTCCGCGGCCTCCTCGAGGTCGAGCTCGGCATCGAGGTCGATGTCGAACTGGCCGAGCAGCTCGCGCTCCTCGTCCTCCGGGGAGACGATCTCGATCTTGTAGCCCAGCTCGGTGCCGAGCAGCTCGAAGGTGACCTCGTCGAGGGACTGGGTGGCCGTGGCCATCTCGCCCATCGCGAACAGCACCGTGATCAGCGACGCAGGGTTGACGTCGATGATGTCCGCGAAGTCGGAGAGCGAAGCTCCTCGACGCAGGCGGATCGGAGTGTTGCCATCACCGCGCGGGATCGAGACGCCGCCCGGCGCGGGAGCGGACATCTGCTCGAACTCTGCGCGCTTCGCACGCTTCGACTTGCGCGAGCGGGCGGGCTTGCCGCCACGGCCGAACGCACCCTGGGTGCTGCCGCGACCGCCGCGACCGCGGGGACCGCCGCCGGGACGTGCGGGACCACCGCCGGGGCCGCCGGGGCCGGGACGACCACCACGGCCACGGCCGGGGCCGCCGCCCTGGTTGGTGTCGGCGAGACCGCCGGAGGAGTGCTGGCGCATGATGCCGGGGGTGGGCATGCCGGGACGGCCGCCGCCGCCCGGACGCGGGCCCGAGCCGCCGGGACGGGGAGTCCCGCCCTCACGTGCCGGACGTGCAGCGCCCTGGCCACCCTGATCGGCGCCGGGGCGCGGCGGGCGCTGCCCCGGACGGGGCATGCCCTGCGACGTGGCGAAGGGGTTGTTGCCGGGACGGGGACCGCCCGGACGCGGGCCTCCCTCGCGCGGCGGGCGACCGCCGCCGGGAGCAGGCTTGCGCGCACCGGGGCGCGGCATGCCCTGAGAGGTCGCGAAGGGGTTGTTGCCCGGGCGAGCGCCGCCGGGCTTCGGGGCCGTGGCCGGGGTGGGCTTCTGCCCCCCGGGCTTCGGGCCGGGGGCCGGGGCACCGGGCTTCGGTGCCGAGGCGCCGGGCTTCGGCGCGGGATCGCCGCCGGAGGAGGCGGGAGCCTCAGGCTCGGCGGGCTCCTGCGCGGCGGGCTCTGCGGCCGGCTTCGGGGCGGCGGCACCCGGCTTGGGCGCAGCAGCACCGGGCTTGGGTGCAGCGGCGCCGGGCTTGGGCGCAGCGGACTTCTTGGGGGATGCACCGGCATCGCTCTTCGCCGCGGGGGCCTCCTCCGCCTTCTTGGCGGGAAGCTCCTCACGCAGACGACGGGCTACCGGGGCTTCGATGGTCGAGGAGGCGGAGCGAACGAATTCGCCCATGTCCTGCAGCTTCTGCAGCACTGCCTTGCTCGGGTGTCCGAGCTCCTTGGCGAGCTCGTGGACGCGGACCTTAGCCACATTTCTCCTGTCTCGGTCCGGCCGACAAGAGGGCGCGGACCATTAGTTCCTGAAGGTGCTCATTTGCGAGTACTCATCGGATGTCCATGGGTTCTTCTACCTGTTCCACGTACGGGCGGGTTCGAAGTTCTCGAGGTCCCGGGCGACATGCCCGGTGTCGACGGCGCCGCGGAAGGACCGGGCGAAGCCGCCTCGCCGCAGGGCGAGGTCGAGACAAGCTGCGTCGGGATGGAGCCATGCCCCGCGGCCGGCGGCAGACCCCGAGGGGTCGGCACGGACGCGTAGAGCCGAGCTCCCGGGAGCGGGCTCCCGGACCAGACGCACCAGCTGCTCGCGCGGGGCGACCTGACGGCAGCCGACGCACGTGCGCTCGGGGACATGGGGGACGGAGCGAGTGTTCACGCCGTGACCTCCGTTCCGAGCGCGTCCGCTCGGGCAGGTGCTCGATCGTGGGACGATCTGCGACACCGCTCGGCGAACAGCCTCCCCAGTGTAGCGGACCGTGACCTCGACGACCTCAGCGGGGAGTCGTGGGACACACCTCAGTCGCCGGCGGGCGGCTGCGCCGCGCCATCGGAGCGGATGTCGATCTTCCAGCCGGTCAGCTTGGCGGCCAGACGGGCGTTCTGCCCGTCCTTGCCGATCGCGAGGGAGAGCTGCGTCTCGGGGACCACGGCGCGCACGGCCCGCCCCACCTCGTCGATCACCGTGACGCTCGAGACCTTGGCCGGCGAGAGCGCGTTGGCGACGTAGCGGGCCGGGTCCTCGTCGAAGTCGACGATGTCGATCTTCTCCCCTCCCAGCTCGTTCATCACCGCCCGCACGCGGGCCCCCATCGGACCGATGCAGGACCCCTTGGGGTTCACATCGGGCGCGGTCGCGTACACGGCCATCTTGGTGCGGTGCCCCGCTTCGCGTGCCAGGCCGGCGATCTCGACGGTGCCGTCGGCGACCTCGGGCACCTCGAGCGCGAACAGACGACGCACCAGGTTGGGGTGGGAGCGCGACAGCGTGACCTGGGGCCCCTTGGGCCCGCGGCGTGCCTCGGTGACGTAAGCGCGCAGACGACGCCCGTGGGAGTAGTCCTCGCCCGGGACCCGCTCGTGCGGGGGCAGCACGGCCTCGACCTCGCCCAGGTCCACGAGCACCATCCGCGGATCGCGGCCCTGCTGGATGATCCCGGAGACGATGTCGTCGGCGCGATCGGCGTACTCGCCGAGCACCGCCTCGTCCTCCAGGTCGCGGATCCGCTGGAAGATCACCTGGCGCGCGGTCGACGCAGCGACGCGGCCGAAGTTCTCGGGGGTGTCGTCCCATTCCTCCAGGACGGTCCCGTCGGCCCCGCGCTCCCGCGCGATGACGGCGACCTCTCCGGTGCTCTCGTCGATCAGCACCTCGGAGTCGCGGACGGGGTGGTCGGTGTGGAGGTAGGCGGCATGCAGCGCCGAACGGATCGCTTCGACCAGCACGGGCAGGCTGATCTCCCGCTCACGCTCGAGGGCGCGAAGTGCACTCATGTCGATGTCCATCTCAGATCTCCTTCGGTGCGGCGCTGTGGTCCGCGTCGGTGGACTCGGCATCAGCGATCAGCTGTGCGAGATCGGCGGGTGGGTCGAACTCGATCTCGACCCTGGCGGTGGCGACATCGCAGAGCGCGATCCGCAGGTCCTCGCTCGTCCCCGCGACCAGCTTCCGGGGGCGGCCGCGATCGTCACGGCCGGGTTCCTGGCGCAGGCTCAGCTGCTCGGAGCCGACCGCCAGCAGCCGGGCACGGTAGGCGGTGCCGTCGGCAGTGGTCAGGGAGAGCAGTCGGCCACGGGAGCGGCGGAAGTGCCGCGGGGCGGTGAGGGTCCGCTCGACCCCCGGGGTGGTGACCTCCAGCAGCACGGGGGCGCTGCCCAGGAGCGCGTCATCGGCGTCCACCATCTCGGACAGCTCGCGGGAGGCCTCGGCCACGGTGTCGAGATCGGCGCTGCCCAGCTGGTCCTCGGGCAGATCCACGATCAGACGGACCTGAGGGGTCCCGCCGCCGCGGACCTCGACCTCCTCGAGCACGAGCCCGTGGGCGTCCAGCACCCGGGTGGCCGCCTCCCGCAGGATGGTCTGGTCCTCGAGTGCGCTCATGGCCGCTCGTCTCCTCCTGCTATGGGGTCTGTGATGCCCGGGGCCGTCCCCGGAGCAGTACCACCAGGATAGTGTCCGCGCGCCGCCGGCGCGCACCCCAGGGCCTCCGATGCGAGAATCCTCCTTGTGTCCCTCACCGCTCGCACTCCCCCGCACCGCGTCGCCGTCTCCCGGCGCAGTGCGCTGCGCGCCACCGCCGGTGCGCTGGCCGTGCTCGCCACCGCAGGCTGCGGCAGCATCGCCCTGGGAGGGCCGGAGGAGTACACCCCGCCGCCGCCCGGCATCGATGACATCTACCGCGCCGAGCTGATCCCCCTGCTGGACCGCGCACTCGCCGGGACCGAGACGGTCAGGGACACCGCGGAGCCGAGCGCCGTGGATCCCGCGCTCTCCGCAGCGCTGACCGCGCTCTGGGCCGCCCTGCCGATCCAGCGCACCGCACTGCTGACCGGGGCCCAGCAGGAGGAGGAGATCGACGCGCAGGATCCTGCTCGTGAACGGTCCGCCCCGGCGCGCCTCGCCGATGCCCCTGCAGACCTCAGCGGGCTCCTGGCGACCCTGGTCGCGCTGCGGGACCTTTCGACCTCGGCGGCTCGCCAGGTCTCCGGCTCGCTGGCCCGTCCCGTCGTCGCGATCGGGGCGCACACCGCCTGGATCGCGCGACGGCTCGAGGACGCCGCCGAGCTCGAGGTGGTCTCCGCCCCGGCGAGCTCCGAGGAGATCGTGCCCGTGCGGGACGTCCCGGACACCGACCCGCCCTCCGTCGGGGCGCAGACCGACTACTTCACCACGCTCGAGCAGGCGCAGCAGGAGGAGTGGTACGCGGGGTACCTGCATGAGGTGCTCGCCTCGCGCGCCCGGGACGAGGCTCGCGAGGACCACCTGGGGCTGGTCGAGGTGCACCGGGCCCGAGCCGAGGAGCTGGAACGCTTCGCCGAGGAGGACGGTGCCCGGGTGATCCCCCGCCAGGCCGTCTACCCCCTCCCCGGGGGCACGCTCGATGCGCAGCTGACCGGGCAGCTGCCGTCCCTGCTGGCGACGGGACTGATGATCGACCACATCGCTCTGACAGGTGCCGCTCCCTTCGAGCGCAGGCCGCTGTCGATCGCAGCGGCCCTCGCCGAGGCGGAGAGGCTCGCCCCCC
>JAAZLF010000358.1 GCA_012799425.1 Actinomycetales bacterium
CGCCCGGGCATGTACATCGGCTCCACCGGTGAGCGCGGCCTGCACCACATGGTGCAGGAGATCGTCGACAACTCCGTGGACGAGGCGATGGCCGGCCACGGCGACACCATCGAGGTGACGCTGCTGGAGGACGGCGGCGTGCGCGTGGTCGACCACGCCCGCGGCATCCCCGTGGACATGCACCCCACCGAGAACAAGCCCGCAGTCGAGCTGGTGCTGACCGTGCTGCACGCCGGCGGCAAGTTCGGCGGCGGCGGCTACGCCGTCTCCGGCGGTCTGCACGGCGTGGGCTCCTCCGTCGTCAACGCCCTGTCCGTGCGGATGGAGGTCGAGATCCGCCGCCAGGGTCACGTCTGGCGCCAGGCCTACTCCCGCGGCGTGCCCACCATGGAGCTCGAGAAGGGCGAGGAGACCGCCGAGACCGGCACCACCATCACCTTCTGGGCCGATGACGAGATCTTCGACGAGACGGTCTACGACTTCGAGACCCTGCGCAAGCGGTTCCAGCAGATGGCGTTCCTGAACAAGGGGCTCCGCATCACCCTGACCGACGAGCGCGCCCCGGAGGCCGACGAGCCCGAGGACGACGACCTGATCGACGTCGAGCGCGAGGCCGAGGGCTCCGAGAAGGACGAGGGCCCCCGCACCGTCTCGTACCACTACGAGCGCGGCCTGCAGGACTTCGTCGAGTTCATCAACACCTCCAAGCGCGCCGAGGTGATCCACCCCGACATCATCTCCTTCGAGTCGGAGGACCCCGAGGCGAAGATCTCCGTCGAGGTCGCGATGCAGTGGACCGGCGCCTACTCGGACTCCGTGCACACCTACGCCAACACGATCAACACCCACGAGGGCGGCACCCACGAGGAGGGCTTCCGCTCCTCGCTCACCTCGATCGTGAACCGCTACGGCCGTGCGCAGGGCCTGCTCAAGGAGAAGGACGCCAACCTCACCGGCGAGGACATCCGCGAGGGCCTCACCGCCGTCATCTCGGTCAAGCTCGGCGAACCGCAGTTCGAGGGCCAGACCAAGACCAAGCTCGGCAACACGATCGCCCGCACCTTCATGGTCAAGGTGATGACCGACCAGCTCCAGGACTGGTTCGAGTCCCACCCGCAGGAGGCCAAGGCCATCGTCATGAAGGGTCAGGCCGCGGCCGCGGCCCGCGAGGCGGCCCGCAAGGCCCGCGACGCGACCCGTCGCAAGTCTCCCCTCGAGACGGGCGGCATGCCCGGCAAGCTGCGCGACTGCTCCTCGCGCAACCCCGCCGAGTCCGAGATCTTCATCGTCGAGGGCGACTCCGCCGGCGGCTCCGCCGTGCAGGGCCGCGACCCCCGCACCCAGGCGATCCTGCCCATCCGCGGAAAGATCCTGAACGTGGAGAAGGCGCGCCTGGACCGGGCCCTGGACAACCAGGAGGTCCGCTCGCTGATCACCGCCTTCGGCACCGGCATCGGCGAGGACTTCGACGCCACAAAGCTGCGTTATCACAAGATCATCCTGATGGCCGACGCCGACGTGGACGGCCAGCACATCTGCACCCTGCTGCTGACGCTGCTGTTCCGCTACATGCGCCCGCTGATCGAGCTGGGCCACGTGTTCATCGCGATGCCCCCGCTGTTCCGTCTGAAGTGGACCAACGCCCCGCACGAGTACGTCTTCAGCGACGCCGAGCGGGACGAGCGCCTCGAGGCCGGCCGTGCCGCAGGACGCCGCATCCCCAAGGACAACGGCATCCAGCGCTACAAGGGTCTGGGCGAGATGGACTGGAAGGAACTGCAGTCCACCACCATGGACACCACCACGCGCACCCTGAAGCAGGTCACCGTGGACGAGGCCGCTGATGCGGACACCATCTTCTCCGTCCTGATGGGCGACGACGTCGAGTCGCGGCGCCGCTTCATCCAGGAGAACGCCAAGGACGTCCGCTTCCTCGACATCTGACGTCGGCCCCCGGGGCGGCGCCGGCCCGCCCGCGCGCCCCCGGGGACCACCGAACCATCGGCCCCACCTGAAAGGCCTCTTGCCCCATGAGCGACACCCCGAACGACCCCACGAACCCCGAGGACGAGAGCACCCCGACCCCGGCGGAGAGCGCCGGACTCGGCGGTCAGGAGACGCCCGAGGGCGCCCACGAGATCTCCGAGGCGGAGGCGGCCTCCCGCACCGTCACGCTGGTCGATCCGCTCGATGAGCACGAGGTCGACCGCATCACCCAGGTCGACCTCAACCAGGAGATGCAGCGCTCCTACCTCGACTACGCGATGAGCGTGATCGTCTCGCGCGCCCTGCCGGACGTGCGCGACGGCCTCAAGCCCGTCCACCGCCGCATCATCTACGCGATGTACGACGGCGGCTACCGCCCCGACCGCTCCTTCTCCAAGTGCGCGAAGGTCGTCGGCGAGGTCATGGGCAACTACCATCCTCACGGCGATTCCGCGATCTACGACGCCATGGTGCGCCTGGTCCAGCCGTGGTCGATGCGCTACCCGCTGATCCTGGGCCAGGGCAACTTCGGCTCCGCCGGTGACGACGGCGCCGCCGCCCCGCGATACACCGAGTGCAAGATGGCACCGCTGGCCCTCGAGCTGGTGCGCGACATCGACCAGGACACGGTCGACATGCAGGGCAACTACGACAACACCGTCGACGAGCCCGTCGTGCTGCCCGCACGCTTCCCGAACCTGCTGGTCAACGGCTCCGCCGGCATCGCAGTGGGGATGGCCACGAACATCCCGCCGCACAACCTGCGCGAGGTCGCCGACGCCGTCCAGTGGCTGCTGAAGAACCACGAGGCCACCAAGCCCGAGCTGCTCGAGGCCTGCCTCGAGCGGATCAAGGGCCCGGACTTCCCCTCGGGCGCCACGATCGTGGGCACCTCCGGCATCGAGGACGCCTACCGCACCGGCCGCGGCTCGATCACCCAGCGCGCGGTGGTCTCCACCGAGGAGATCAACGGCCGCATGTGCCTGGTGGTCACCGAGCTGCCCTACCAGGTCAACCCCGACACCCTCGCGCGCAAGATCGCCGAGATGGTCAAGCTGGGCAAGATCCAGGGCGTCGCGGACATCACCGACGAGACCTCCGGCCGCACCGGCCAGCGCCTGGTCATCACCCTCAAGCGCGACGCCGTGGCGAAGGTGGTGCTGAACAACCTGTTCAAGCACACCCAGCTGCAGGAGAACTTCTCCGCGAACATGCTGGCGCTCGCGAACGGGGTGCCGCGCACCCTGTCGCTCGACTCCTTCGTGCGTGAGTGGACCAAGCACCAGATCGACGTCATCGTGCGCCGCACGAAGTTCCGCCTGCGCAAGGCGGAGGAGCAGATCCACATCTTCCGCGGCTACCTCAAGGCGCTCGATGCGCTCGACGAGGTCATCGCGCTGATCCGCCGCTCGCCCGACGTCGACGAGGCCCGCACGGGCCTGATGGACCTGCTGAGCATCGACGAGATCCAGGCCAACGCCATCCTCGCGATGCAGCTGCGCCGCCTGGCCGCCCTCGAGCGCCAGAAGATCATCGAGGAGCACGACCGCCTGCAGGCCCTGATCGAGGAGTACACCGCGATCCTCGCCGATCCGCAGCGCCAGCGGGACATCGTCTCCGAGGAGCTCACCGAGCTGGTCGACCGCTACGGCGACGATCGCCGCACCACGATCCTGCCGCACGCTGGCGACATGGCGATGGAGGACCTGATCCCCGAGGAGGACATGGTCGTCACCATCACCCGCGGCGGCTACGTCAAGCGCACCCGCGAGGACCAGTACCGCGCCCAGAAGCGCGGCGGCAAGGGCGTGCGCGGGGCTTCGCTGCGCGAGGACGACGTGGTCGAGCACTTCTTCACCACCACCACCCACCGCTGGCTGCTGTTCTTCACCAACCAGGGCCGGGTCTACCGCGCCAAGGGCTACGAGCTGCCCGAGGCGCCGCGGGATGCCAAGGGTCAGCACGTGGCGAACCTCATGGCGTTCCAGCCGGACGAGAACATCGCCTCGGTGCTCGCGATCGACAGCTACGAGGACGCCCAGTACCTGGTGCTCGCCACCGAGTCCGGGCTGGTCAAGAAGACGGCGATGACCGCGTTCGACTCCAACCGCACCGGCGGCATCATCGCCATCAACCTGCGCGA
>JAAZLF010000359.1 GCA_012799425.1 Actinomycetales bacterium
CCAGCACGATCCCCTTGGCACCCTGGGCGGGGATCGAGGGCTCCTCGTCCCAGACGGGACGGGAGGATCTGCGCCGCGTGCGGGAGGAGCCGCGGGGGTCCGCGACGGTGCCGGTGGCGACCCCCTGACGCACCGGCTGGCTGGTATGGCTGGGCCCGGGGCCTATCGAGGTGCTCATGCCTTCTGATACACCCCCGCCTCACCGAACAGGTGCGCGACCTTGTTGGCCCCGAGCACCAGGATCATGCTGACCACCCCTTTCAGGAGTCCGGCGGCGGCGGCGTAGCTCCAGTCGCCGTTCTGCACGCCCGTGTAGTAGACGAAGGTGTCCAGAACCTCGGCTCTGCCTGCCCCGACAGCATCTCGTTGGAGGATCAGCTGTTCGAATCCGACGGTCAGAGCATTGCCGAGGTTGAGGATGAGCAGCAGCACGATCACGGCACGCATCCCCGGCAGGGTGATGTGCCAGATGCGTCGCCACTTGCCTGCGCCGTCCATCGCCGCCGATTCGTACAGGGCCGGATCGATGGCGTTCAGCGCCGCGAGGAAGACGATGATCCCCCAGCCGGCGTCCTTCCAGACCACCTGCGAGGTGATCAGGAACAAGAACGTGTCTGGATCCGTCATGACGTTGACCGTGCCCAGCCCGAACTCGCGGGTGAACTGGTTCAGCAGTCCGGCACCGCCCAAGATCTGGTGGAAGATCGAGACCACCACCACCCATGAGAAGAAATGGGGCAGATACACGATGGACTGGATGACGGTGCGCACCCTCTCGCTGAGGATCGAGTTGAGCAGGATCGCCAGCATGATCGGGATGGGGAAGTAGAACACGAGCTGGAACGCTGTGATCACGAGAGTGTTCTTGACCGCGTTCCAGAAGAGCGGATCGGCCACCACCCTCTCGAACTGGTGCAATCCGGCCCAGGAGCTGTTCCTGATCCCGACGAACGGCGAGTAGTCCTGGAAGGCGATCACGTTCCCGAGGATCGGGATGTAGGCGAACACCAGCAGCAGAACGACCATCGGCATGGTCATCAGGATCAGCGTGCGGTCACGGCGCAATCGGCTGCGGAGGCTGATCGCGCGCCGCCTCCGAGGCGCGGCGGCACCCGCACGCGGGGCACGTGCAGGCCGATGCGATCGAGCAGGGAGTGCGGCGGGCGGGGACATGGGCTCCTCGGGCGGCGCGGGACGCAGAGCGGATGGCACGACGATCAGGACACGAAGTCGGCGTAGAAGTCACGCAGCTTGTCGCCGCCCGAGGCGCGCCAGTTCTCCACGGCCGCGTCGAGCTCGCTGATGTCCTTGCGACCGCGGCTGATGTCCACCACCAGGTCGTCGAGGGGCTGCCCCAGGGAGCCGAACTCGGAGGGCTCCTGGATCTGTATGCCGTAGAACAGCGGGTCGACCACGTGCTCGGACTGGCGTGCCATCCACTGTGTGGAAGCCTCGACGTAATCCGGGAACTGCACCTTCGCATTGACGATCGCCGGCTGCGCCAGGAACTGATAGGTCGAGGTCACCTCGCGCCTGCCCTGATCGTTCATCTGCGGGACGCCGTGCTCGTCGCGGTCGAAGTGGGTGCCTTCGACGCCGTAGGTCAGCAGCTCGAACTCCTCGGTGCCGAACTGGGAGGCGCACCAGTCGGCGATGCGCAGCAGCTCCTTGACCTGCTCCTCATCATCGTTCTTCTTCAGGAATGAGAAGATGTTCACCGGAGCCCCGCGGTACAGGGTCGGCGCTCCGCCATCCGGAGCGAACATGTCCATCGCCATCTGATCGAAATCCGGGTTCGAGGGGCGCACGCGGGTCAGCGCCTCGTGCCACCCGCCGACCCCGTCGTTCATCACCAGTGTCTGACCCGATTCGAAGCGATCCTTCGCGGGCCCGTCGTTGCCCGCCACCGCATCAGGGTGCATCGCACCGGACTCGACCACCTTCGTCAGCCACACGATCGCCTCCTTGAACTCCTCCATCTCGAAACGGTGGATCAGCGACCCGTCCCGCTCGGTGAAGGTGGGCGGGAGGGCGTACATCAGCTGCGCCGTGTTCCAGAGGTTCTCGCAGCCCCAGCGATTGGCGTTCTCATCCGTGACCTCGCTGAGCACCGCCAGGAAGGACTCCGCATCGGTGGGCGGTTCGACGCCGAGCTCCTCGAACAGGTCCCGGCGGTAGAAGACAGCATCGGTCACCAGCTCCGAGGGATACGGCAATCCGTAGATCCGGCCGTTGAACATCGAATACGCCCAGGCCGCCGGGTCGAGCTTCGCCAGGTTGGGATAGTCGAGTATGCCGTCGCCGGAGAGGTGATCGGTGAGATCCTGGAAGACGTTGTCCACACCCTCGATGAACCGCGGCGGGATGTTCCAGGACGGGATCACCATCCAGTCCGGCACGTTCTTCGGGGAGGCGAGGACGGTCTGGACCTTATCGGCGTAGGAGTTGCCGTCAGAGACCTGGAACTCCAGCGTCGCCCCGAGCTGTTCGTTGACCGCGTCGTAGTAGCCGTTGTCCCCCAGGCTCGGCGGAGAGGTCCACCACGCGGGGCTCATCACGGTGTAGCTTCCTCCCGAACCGGGGACCTCCTCCACGCCCTTCACCAGCGGGTCAGGCATGGTCACATAACCCGGGGTGGAGCCGTTGACGCTCGGGAAGTCCGGCTCGACCAGGAACTCGAGCGTGCTGTGGGGCAGGGAGGCCTCGACCTCCGTGGCGAGCTCAGCACCGGTGAGGACTCCTCCGGGCCCATTCCCGGCTCCGCTTCCTGCGGAGCCGCCGCAGGCGGCGAGGCCGAGGGCGCCCGTCCCGATGCCGAGGTACCCCAGCAGGCGACGGCGGGAGATGGCGTTGTCGATGCGGCTCATGATCCACTCACTTCCTTGTGACGGTGTGTGGGCGCCGGCGTGGCGACCACGGTCCTCCCCGCGGCGCGGGTTTGTCGTCGGACGAATCTCGCGCCGCGACTAGCCAGTGTCGAAGCGCTTCGATAGGCTCGAAGAGTAGTCGCCGTTCCGTGCTGTGGCAAGAGCCGTCCTCGAGGACGAACTGCCCCGCAGCTGACATCTCCGTCGAAGAGGACCTCATGTCGCATACACCGCCGCCGACGTGGCTGGAGGCTCGAGCGAGCCTCGACCCGGCCGATGCCCGACGCCTCGAACGGGCCCGTTCGCTGGTGGGCTCCATGGACTTCGCGGAGAAGCTCCCGTTCCTCCACCAGCACAGCCCGGGCCTCGCACGGCTGGGGATCGGCCCATTCTCCACCGGCACCGAGGCGCTGCACGGCGTGGCGTGGCGAGGGCCGGCAGTGTCATACCCGCAGCCGGTGGGCCTCGCGGCGAGCTGGGATCCGCAGCTGCTCGAGAGTGTCGGTGAGATGATCGCCCACGAGGTTCGAACCCACCATGGACACCGGGATCCGGCGAGTCTGAACGTGTGGGCGCCGGTGGTCAACGCGCTGCGACACCCGTTGTGGGGCCGCAATGAGGAAGGGCTCTCGGAGGATCCGCTGCTGAACGCACGGCTGGGCACAGCGATCGCCCGAGGACTGCGAGGGCGCGGTGAGACGTGGACGACGGTGCCGACGCTCAAGCACTTCCTGGCGTACTCGAACGAGGTGGATCGAGCGGCCACGTCCTCACAGATGCCGCCTCGAGTGCTGCGCGAGTACGAGCTGCCGGCCTTCGAGGAGGCGCTTGCGAGCGGCGCGGCGGGAGCGGTGATGCTCGCCTACAACCTCGTCGACGGCGTTCCCGCGCACCTCTCCCCTCTGATCGAGGGGCATCTGCGTCGCATCGTCGCGGACCCTGACCTGCTGTTCGTCGTCAGCGATGCCGGGGCTCCGACCAATCTGTTCACCATCCAGGAGTCCGTTGCCGACCTCACCGAGGCCGTGGCCGCGATGCTGGTGGCCGGGGTGGATTCCTTCACCGACCACGGAGAGGATCCCGAGCCCACTCTGCGCGCTGCACGTGCGGCCCTGGAGAAGGGGCTCATCGAGGAGCACCACATCGACCAGGCGGTGGTGCGTCAGCTGGTGGCACGAGCGCGCACCGGCGAGTTCGACTCCCCCAGGGTCGACGCTCCGCATGGAGCCTCGTTCGATCCTGCAGCGGCGACGTCGCTCTCAGAGCATGCCGCTTCGCGGTCCGCGGTGCTTCTGCGCCACGAAGACGCGGCTCTTCCGGCACGTTCCGGCGAGAGCATCGCCGTGCTCGGATACCTGGGCGGCACGATCCTGAGCGACTGGTACAGCGGCGATCTGATCGATCCGGTCCCGATTCAGGAAGCGCTGCGAACTGCGCACGACGGGGACGTCACCTTCGCAGCCTGCCTCGATGTCCTCCACCTCTCCTGCGAAGGGCGGGCCTTGGGCCAGCGCGGAGACGGCCGCCTGCAGGTCTCCCCGACCTCTGCGGACGCTGCGACGATTCCCTTCGAGGTGATCGATCATGGCCGGGGCGTGATCAGCCTGAGGAGCACCTCGACCGGCGCTCTCGTGGCGCCCGACGCATCGGGATACCTCGCGGCTCGTGCAGAGCGAATCGGCGGGTGGATCGTGCAGGAGACATTCCGGCGCGTGGAGGACGAGACCGGGCGCATAGCTCTGCAGCACGTGGGCACCGGACGCTGGATCAGATGCGAAGCGCGCACCGGCAGAATCATGCTGGGCGGATTCGACCTCGAAGGCGCGGCGCGCTGGGAATGGGATGTCGTGCATTCACGAGCCGAACAGGCGCTGGAAGCGATGAGGGGAGCGGATCTGGTCATCGTGGTGGGTGGCAACGACCCGCACGTGCATGGCCGTGAAACCGAGGACCGCCCCACGCTGTCACTGATGGTGCCCGATCGGGAGCTGCTCGAGCTCGTGCAGAACAACGCTGCGACACCCCGCAGCGTCCTGCTGATCGTCTCGTCCTACCCCTACGATCTCGCGGAGCACGTCGCGACCACTGACGCTGTGGTCTGGAGCTGTCACGCTGGATCTCGGACGGGTCCCGCACTGGCCTCGCTGCTGCTGGGCCGGCAGGAGTTCGGTGGGCGGCTGGCGCAGGCGTGGATCCCCCGCAGAGCGCTGACGGACATCCTGGACTATGACGTCATCTCGAGCTCGGCGACATATCTGTACGGGCAGGAGGCCATCTTTCCCTTCGGGCATGGGCTCGCTGTCTCGCCCACCCGGTGGGCCATGCCGACGATCAGCGGCAACGTCAGTTCGGTACGGGTGCAGGTGCTGCTCGAGCGAGATGAGGATCTTCCCGCACAGGAGGTCGTGCAGGTGTACGTGACGGCCCGAGATCAGTCCTACCCGGCTGAGGTGGGCAACACGCCGTCGATGAGGCTCATCGGGTCTCAGGTCGTCGAGGTGCCCGCGAAGGGCGCGGAGAACGTGGACATCGAGGTGCCGTGGTCGCGCCTCGCATTGTGGTCGGCGGCATCCGGCAGGTTCGTCGCTCCGCACGGGGCCGTGACGATCCACCTGGCCCGATCCTCCGCAGACATCGTCGCGTCACGGGACTTCCAGCTCGGCTCAGACTCCCCCGCCTGAACGGGGAAGGCACCACTGGCAGGCTCAGCTCTTGTCCGTGGCCGTCAGGCCGGCGTCAGCTCGGCACGATCTCGCGCGGGGACGACCATGCTGCTGAAGCTGGCGTCGGGGACAGCCTCGGCAAGGCGTCATCTGAGCTGTGCATCAGACGACACCCACCCTGAATCCCGGATTCGGCCATGCTCGAGGTGCCATGTAGGCGACTCATCTTCCGGGGATAGAAATCAGGGCATAAAAAAGGGGAGTGGGAGGAGCGAAACCCCCAAGGGTCTCAAGCTCACTCCCACTCCCACACAAGATGTCCGGCGGCGACCTACTCTCCCACACCCTCCCGAGTGCAGTACCATCGGCGCA
>JAAZLF010000360.1 GCA_012799425.1 Actinomycetales bacterium
CACGCCAGCTGTGACACGGATCCTCCAAGAGGCTCCCAGAGAAGACGCAGGAAAGGGGGGTTTCCGGCCCGAAGGGACTTCTTGTTGCAATACCGTTATGAGCCAGGCCAGATTCCGGAACCCCGCCATGACCTGCAGTGACGCAACCCGCCGGTAACTTAGCGATCATCCTCGCAAGAAGACTCCGAGATCAGAACCCATATACGCCCATATGTCCGATTTGCCGCCCGGTCGCGGTCACGGGACGCTCGCCTGTACGAAGCGCCCCTCGCCCTCGGCGTACAGAGCGCCCGCGCGAGCGGGGACCAGAAGAGCATCCCCTGCCCCTAGGAGCCGGTGACCTCCAGCGGCCCTCAGAGTCACCGTCCCCTCCAGCGCGAGGATGATCCGCGGGCCGGTGCCCGGCACCGGATGCCCTCCGTCGGGCGCGGTGATGCCGGCCGGCAAGGTGGTCACAGAGAGTTCGAAGTCGTCCACAGGGGCGTAATAGGCGACCGAGGTGGGGTTCTGGCGCTCGGGGGCGACACGCAGCGGCGGGGCCGCAGTGACGCTCACGCACTGCAGCACCTCGTCGGCGTCGACCTTCTTCGGCGTCAGCCCCGCGCGCAGGACATTGTCGCTCGCTGCCATGATCTCCAGGCCCGTCCCGTGGATATAGGCGTGCAGAGCACCGGCCGGGACGTACATCGCCTCCCCCGGCTGGAGCGTGACGGGATTGAGCAGCAGGGCAGCGACAACGCCGGGATCGCCCGGATGGTGCTCCGCCAGCAGGGAGACGAAGCGATCGATGCGAGGCGAGGGCGAGGCCCCCGCCGCGGCCCGGGAACGGCAGGCCTCGACGACCTCGTCCACTGCCGCTACCGATGGCCGCAGCGAATGCGAGACGAGGGTGCGGAACGCCGCGCGCATGCCGTGGGCGGTGGGGTTGTCCACGAGCAGGCGATGCAGTCGGTCGGTGAGATCGGTGCCCAGGCCCTCGAGGATCACTGCGGCGCGGCGCGGCGTGCGAAACCCGCACAGGGCCGTGAACCTGGTCAATGCGACCAGCATCTCCGGCTTGTGGTTCGCATCGCGGTAGGTGCGTCGCGGAGAGTCCACCGGGATCCCTGCGGCCGTCTCGGCCGCGAAGGACTCCTCGGCATGCTCCCGCGTGGGATGGACCTGCAGCGACAAAGGCCGGTCCGCAGCGATCACCTTGAGCAGATACGGGAGCCGACCGCCGAAGGCACGATCGATGTCCTCACCCAGGATCGCCGCGGGGGCCTCCGCAATGGCCTCGTCCAGCGTCCGGCCGGAGGAGACGGTCGACGGAGCCAGCGGGTGCGCGCCGAACCAGAGCTCCGCGAAGGGGCCGCCATCGGCCTCCTGGCCGAGGAACTCAGGGATCGCTGTGCGGGAGCCCCAGTCGTAGCTCTGACGCCGGCCCGTGAGGCCGAGCATGCTCATGCGCCGCCCTCGAGCACCTGCGCGATCAGGCGCGCTGGCTCATCGGCTGCGACCGGGGGCGCTGCGGTGGGCCCTCTGCCCATGCGCTGCATCCCGTAGCGCTCCCAGACCTCGTGGATCCATTCGGGTGCGCGCGGGGCGTGCACCCACGCCGGCACCCCCCGAGCAGCGGATTCGAGCACATCCATCGAGAGCACCGAGAGGACCGGCCGGAGCTGTGCGGAGAGCGGGGACGCGGCATCCAGCAGTTCGATGCCGCGCCGATGCATCAGCGCATGCGCGGCCCGGGATGCGCGGTCCGTCTCCTCGGGCCCTGGCTGGTAGAGGGCACCGGTGCTGCGGCAGGCGGAGTACGCGGCCCCCAGCGTCACCCGGCGCGGCAGCTCGA